>ONLM01000009.1 GCA_900318695.1 uncultured Eubacteriales bacterium
TGTAAATCACTCGGGGTGACAGGATTCGAACCTGCGACCCCCTGGTCCCAAACCAGGTGCTCTAGCCAAACTGAGCCACACCCCGATCTACTTGAACATATGATTCAAAGAAAAATGAATCATCCGCTCGAAGCGACTCCTAGATAATACTCAAATTGGCTTTATTTGTCAACAGGATTTTGAAAAAAGTTGTAAAGAAGCCCGTGTATGTGCAAATGATGGATTATAGGCACAGTTGTGACAAAAATTATTTTTGATTTGTCATGGTATTGATGGCAAAGAATTCCGGAACATCCAGATAATCGTGCTCAAGATCGATATTCCAGGTATAGGAGCCCTGTGCTTCAATCAATGGGCCTTCCAGAGAAAGTGTCTTGAACGGAATTTGTTTCTGTAAAGAAGTGTCTTTATAATAACGGAGTTCGCGGAGCAGAAGCGCAATGGTCTCCTCTCTGCTTACGTCGGTAATGGTGAGCTGTTCAATATAAAAAGGAACAAACGCTGGATTGGATCCCATGGAATTACGGAGAAAATCAAGATCGGAACAGAGCGCAGCTGTTTCGGAAATCAAAAAATCTCTGGTTTGCATTTTCAGTTCCAAGGTGTCTCGTTCCAAAATCGTAAGATCACAAAGATCAATCATGGCATAGGTACCTGTGATATAAGAATAGTCACCGGCCTGCTGTTTTCCTAAAGTACGGATCTCATCCGGCATGCAGAATGAATACATGACTTCGCTTAGTTCGATGTGCTGTTCGCCATCATAAAGATTTTCTGTATCGACGATAAGACTTGTAACTTTATCGCCAGTATAATTAAAGGCTTCTACGGCCGGATCGGCCTTGAGCGCTTCTAAAGCATCGTTGATCATTTTAAACCTCCAACATTCTATGTGAGTGGCAAATTCTTTTGGCACTCACACCATAGTATAACATGGGAAAGAAAGTCAAAAAAGTATACGGTATAAAAAGAAAATATGAATATCGCTTGATATATCTATAGGCAATTGAGCAATTATACTATATAATAAGCCTCGTATGAAATTCATACGCAAAAAAGGTAGGAAGGTATAGTAAAATGAAAACAAGAAAAATCACAACCGTAGCATTAACCATGGCATTTGTTGCTGCAATGGCTGCAACTTCTTTTGCAGCTACAAAGTTTGAGAAGTCTGTTGATGCAGCAAAGTATGCAAATGCTGTTCACGCTGCTGCTTTGGTACAGCAGGATGATAACCTTTGCGTTTCTGGACAGGAAGTTGCTCTTATGAATGGCTTAAAGGCTTCTTATGTAGCAGACAAGAAGTATTCCAAGGCAGAGCGTTCTGCATGGGAAGCACAGTATGTAAATTCCATGAACAAGTAATATAATTTTATGTAAAAAAACGATTCCCGGTGTGGGAATCGTTTTTTTTAGCCATTTATGGCCGGTTATTTAAAAAAATGTTCATACACAGGACTTGGCAGTAAAAGAATCAGGGACAGCAATCCTGCTTTTATAGCCGGAATCAATGGCTTTTTATCCTTTTCTACCGCGGCGTGAGTAACATTCATCAAGGCATAGATTAGAACCAGAACACCAATCACATAAATAAATTTTAGAGCAAGTCCCAGGGGATCGCTGAGAATTCCTTGGATTTTTTGCTGTATGGAGGTGGCTGCAGATGAATTCATTGTACGTGCCTCCTATTATTTACAGACATTGATCGGTGTGCCGGCAAGATAGTTTGTAATATTATCAAAAACAATATCGGCACGGCGCAGCATGGCTTCTTCAGAAATAAAGGCCTGATGCGGAGTCAATAAAGTGTTTTTTGCGTGAAGTAATGGATAGTCAGCCGGAATTGGCGGCTCCATATCATACACATCGATGGCGGCATAGGCGAGTTCGGATGCGTTCAGTGCATCCGCCAGTGCCTGATTGTCTACAATCGGGCCACGGGCGCAATTGATAAAGACTGCGCTTTTTTTCATCATAGCGATACGTTCACGACTAATGAAACCTCGGGTCTCTTTATTATTTGGAAGATTCAGAGAAATGATATCACTTTTCTGCAGAACATCTTCGAGGGAGCAATATTCGATGCCGGACTGTTCTGCTTCTGGATTTTTGGAACGATTATATGCGATAACCTTTGCTCCAAATGCCTGAAACAATTTAGCGGTACGGAGTCCAATGTGTCCAAGGCCGATAATGCCGACGGTGCGGCCATGAATTTCCCGGCCGCCGATGCCTGCACTCGTTCCGCCGTTTCTGGTGCGTCGGTCTCCTTCGGTAACATTACGGAGCGCATCGATTGCCATACCGAGAATAAGTTCTGCTACTGTCTCGGTGGAATAACCGGATGCATTGCAGATCATAATGTTTTTCTCTTTGCATGCATCAATGGCAACGTGATCAATGCCGGTAAAAGCCACATCCAGCATTTTAAGATTGGTCTGGGCATGGATGACGGCTTCCGGATAGGGATTGTTTGCAATGATAACGATATCCGATCCCTGGCTGCGTCTGATTAATTCTTCCGGATCGGTGGTTTTCTGATCATAATAAACAAATTCGTGTCCTGCGGCCTTAAGCGGTGCAGCTAAACGTTCAATGGTTTCGGCCGGTACGCCGAGTGGTTCCAGTAAACTGATTTTCATAACGTCTTCTCCCCTATTTCTGCAGGTTTTTAAGTTCCTCTACCATTTCTACATCTTCGCGTAATACACGAAAATTAGCAGTAACCGGAGACTGTCCCGGTTTTGTTACAGTCATTTCAATAATACTTCCTTCCGGGATGCCGGTGCCGAGCTCGTGCTGTACGAACGCTATGGCCTTTGGGTGATCCTGCTGGAATCGTCGGAAAAGCCCGGCGGCTTTCATCATTTGTGCCGGATTAATCATGTGTATTGCCTCCAATTTAATAGTCTGCGGATTATTATAATACAAAAGGGCCCTTACAAAAAGTTATGCTTTTATAAACTTTATGAAAGCGCGTATCGTTTCACTGCTCCACAAACGATAATTCATACTTGATTGTTTTTTTCGGTAAAAAAAATAACCGATCTGTATCATAAAACATTTTACTGATTTTTCCAAATAAAAACGCTCACCTGTGGGTGCAGGCGAGCGTCTAATGATAAAAATAGGCGATGTGCAGTATATGAAAAATCAACTGTTCATGATGGTTTTCGCTTCAGCGAGAACCTGATCACAGCGAGAGATGATTTCCTTAGCTTGCTGGTAAAAATATTCCCCGCATTCTGTAAGCCATACTCCATGATTCGTCCGTTTTAAAAGTTTTAGACCAAGCGTTTCTTCAAGGACATCCATTTGACGCATGATCGCGGTCGGTGAAACCTGCAACTCTGCAGCAGCTTTGTTAAAACTGTTGAGATCAGCCGCAAGAATAAACGACTTCAAATATTTGTTGTACATAGTGAAAAACTGCCTCCGTTCGACTGTATATTCAGTCATCCCTTGACTTCTTACCCCAAAAGTCATTTTAAATCTAGCAGTTTGAGAAGCAGAATGTCAACTATTAGTAAATTGAAAGTTGTTTTTCGCATATAAAATCGGTAATTTGTCTAATTCGTGCATAGACAGATTAGCAATATCATACAGCATCGCTTAAAAAAATTTATTAAAAAATTCATGAACCGTTGCGGCGGTCTTTTCCGTCAAGCGTGAACCAGAAGTCGACACCGGTACGTGTATTTTTGACGCCACAGCGCTGATGATGTGCATCTATGATTGCCTTTACGATGCTGAGACCCAGACCACTGCCTCCGTAAGAACGGGTATGCGCCTTATCAACCTTGAAAAACTTGTCCCAGATTCGTGAAAGATCCTCCTCCGGAATAGGATTACCGGTGTTTGAAACGTGGATTGCAACGGTACCATCGGTACATTTTTCGCTGTAAATGGAAATCTGGTTCGGCGCCTGTACATGATGCAAAGCATTGTTCAAATAATTGGTGATAACCTCTTCAATTTTAAATTCATCGGCCCATACCATAGTGTGTTCCGGTACATCGGTTTCGACATGAACATTTTGTTGACGAATTAAAATATCCGATTTCTCCACAACGCCATGAATCACTTTGGATATGTCAAAAAGAGCAAAGTCTGGAAGATCGTTTCCCTGCTCTATGGAACTGAGGTTCATAAGGTCATGTACCATCCGGTTCATACGTTTGGCCTCATCCTGGATGACGTTACAGTAATAATCTCTGGATTCCGGATCTTCGGCGAGTCCCTCTTGAAGTCCTTCTGCATAGCCTTGAATCAAAGCAATCGGCGTTTTTAGCTCATGTGAGACATTGGCAACAAATTCCTGCTGCCGTGCGGCAAAGCGGGTTTTGTTTTCAATATCCGACTGAAGTTCGTTGTTTGCCGTTTTTAATTCGCCAATGGAGCTTTCAAGTCGTTCGGACATCTGATTCATCGAGCTGCCTAAAACTCCGATCTCATCCTGTGAAGATCCGGTATAGCGAGCGGTAAAGTCGAGATTCGACATTTTTTCACTCAGCTTGGCAAGTTCATTGATCGGTTTCGAAATCTGACGGCTTGCAATATAGACAAAGGTTGAACCGAGAAGAACGGCCCCGATGCCGATCATAAGCAGAAACCGGTTGAAAAAACGAGTGGATTCTTTGAGGCTGGATACCGGCATGGACATAATAAAGCTTGTTGTATTGTCGGAAAAATATCCCCAGCTGTCAATGTAGATGCTGGTGCTGTCTTTGCCGGTATTCCGTTCAATGGTATAGTTTTTTGAAATTGCGAGAATTTCACCGTCACCGGATGCATGACTGCCCAGAATGTGCTGACTTAATTTTAATGATTGGAATGAAGGGTCGCCATATGCTGCAAACATCTGATCCGTAGTGGTGTCCAGAATGATAATGTTAACATTGTTGGTTTCGGAGAGATCTTTTACATAACGGGTAGCCGGTGTCTCCGTGGACGGGTCCGCAGAATTATAATTCTGCGGAAAAAGGTTGTTGAGATCCAGATTCATTTCTCGGCCGGTTTGAATCATGGAGTCCAGTGTCTGATATGCCGATTCCAGTGTCTTGACCTTCGCCCGCGTGTAATACCGTTCTAAAAGAAAGGTATTGGCAAGAATCAGCGTGAGCATGATCAGAAAAATTAGGGTTGCAAAGATGCAGGTGAAGCGCCATTTGATACTTTTCTGATAAATGGACTTTAAATGAATCATTTTTTCTCTCCTGTTGATGGATCAAATTTGTAACCCATGCCCCAGACAGTTTTAATATAGTCGCCCTTATCGCCCAGTTTTGCTCGTAATTTTTTAACATGGGTATCGATTGTCCGAGCATCACCGAAGTAGTCATAATTCCACACGTTATTTAAGATTTTTTCACGGGAAAGGGCAATGTCTTTGTTTTCAATGAAATAAAGAAGAAGTTCGTATTCTTTAAAACTGAGTTCCAGTTCCTTCCCGTCCACTTTTACAGAGTGCGCAGACTTATCGACCAGAATACCGCCAATGTCCAGCGTTTCTTCCTGATTTATGCCGGAGCGACGAAGAATGGCTTCGACACGAGCCACAAGAATTTTAGGGGAAAATGGTTTAGAGATGTATTCATCGGCACCGTACTCAAAGCCCTTCAGTTCATCCTGTTCCTCCGAACGGGCGGTCAGCATGATGACCGGAACCTTGCTGTGTTCACGGATGGATTTCAATACTTCCCATCCATCCATTTTTGGCATCATGACATCCAGAATGACCAGAGAAATATCTTTGTCGGAAAAGAAAATATCAATGGCTTCTTCGCCATTGGCGGCTTCTACTACGGTAAATTCCTTTATCTTTAAAAAGTCGGAAATGAGCTTTCGCATCCGGTCTTCATCATCAACAACGAGAATTTTCAGTTTGTCCATAATAACCCTCCAGTAAAAATCTTGATGGACTACAGTTCTTAGCATAACGGGTATTTGTGATATAAATGTGAAGCGCATTTCTGGCACGGGTTAAAGCAACGTAAAAGCAGCGGCGCTCTTCTTCAATGTCTTCTGTGGAAACGGCTTTTTGTGAAGGAATGACCGTTTCTATGACATCAACAAGGTGAACCGAATCAAATTCGAGTCCTTTACTGGCGTGATAGGTCATAAGACGAATTCCTTCTTTTTGCTTTGCATCCTTCGTTATACCTTGTTTTATAAGTTCATCATAATCCTCCGTAAAGGCAAGCCAGGAGGCAATGTCCGGGAAACGGAGTGCAGAATGTTCCAGTTCTTTCAGTATAGCATGGAAGGTTTCTTTCTTGACATGGATTTCTCGTGAATAGGATTTCAGAAAAGTTTCGTATCCGACTTTTTTCAGGATATAGAGAATTGCTGCTGCAGTGGGAAGGCTTCGGATGGTTATGAGATCCTGCATCATTTTTCGGAGATTGTCGAGCAGCATTGGATTTTTTCTGTAATATTGAAAA
>ONLM01000029.1 GCA_900318695.1 uncultured Eubacteriales bacterium
GATTCCCTCCTCTTTTATGATTTTCATACCTCATATAAAATGCACTATGGTAAACTATATATAACACAAACAGAGTCGATACGGATTTTCATCCGTATGAAGGATTTTATTTTATAAACAGAGGATAGCTATGTCAGACCTTTTAAAATCTCTTCAAAAACCAGGACTGCTCGTCGTCATTCATCCCGGTGGTGAACCGGAACTCTTTCCATTAGAGCAGAAGCAAAGCATCGGGCGGCAAGGCCTGTTTCATTTCAAATCCGATAACAAAATTGCCCTGAATTACTCCATCCTTGCCGCCAATCAGGGAATGATATCCCATTATCTGGGAGAATGGCATTATAAAAATCTTGCTTCTTCCAATGAGACCTTCTTCAATGCACAAACGCTCCAGCCGGATCAGGATGTCATTCTGAAAAATGGAGATACCCTAAAAATCGTGCGGAATCAGGACCTTCTCATGATGGTTTTTATGGAGAATAAGGCCGAAGACATGGAGTGGAAACAGCTCCCTCTGGATCCGACCCAGGAGGTCTATCATATTTACAGCCATGTGGGAAATCTGGAACAGGATGAAATCCGTACGGAGGTTGACAACAGTCACCATCACGCCCTTCTCCGCTACGTTAACAATGCCTGGCAGGTAGAAGACATTAATACGGATCGCGGAGTCTATGTCAATCAGATCAAAATCGACCGTGCAGCCGTGCTCCATCCCTATGATATTGTAACGATTGGAAACACATTGTTTGTATTCACCGGAGAGTATCTGGCATATAATCATACCTCGTTCCGTTTTAATGATCTGCAGATTCATATTGAAGAACGTTCCATCGGGAATTTTTTCAACAAACACACCTTGCTGAAGGATATTGAACTCACGATCGAACCGGGCAATCTGGTCCTGATTCTGGGCGGATCCGGCGCCGGAAAGACCACATTTATCAATGCCGTCACCGGTTATGAGAAGGCAAAGGCCAACATTCGGCAAGGCGATCTGGATGTTTACGAGGACTACTCGAAAATCAAATATCAGATTGGTATGGTACCGCAGCAGGATCTTTTACGAGGAGAAGATACCGTTGGCATGACCCTGATGAATGCGGCAGAAATGCGTATGCCGGAAGATACCAGCAACATCGCCCGAGAAAAAAGAGTGCGGGAAGTACTGTCTCTTTTTGGTCTTGACACCGTAAAGGACGAACTGGTGGAAAAGCTTTCCGGCGGCCAGCGGAAGCGGCTTTCCATTGCCGTAGAATTTGTAGCAGATCCTTCGCTCTTCATTCTGGATGAGCCGGATTCCGGACTTGACGGAGTCATGGCCCGGGATCTGATGCAGGAACTCCGGAAAATCGCAGATCAGGGAAAGATTGTGCTGGTGATCACACATACGCCGGATCGTGTTGTCGATCTTTTTGACAAAGTCATTGTTCTGGCTAAAAATTCCTCCCGCACCGGACAGCTTGCCTTTTACGGCACGATTCCGGAAGCCAAAAACTTCTTCAACAGAGACAGCATGGAGAAGATCGTTTTGGCTGTAAACGGAAAAAATGAGGGCGGAGAGGGGCTTGCAGATCAGTATATTGCAAAATATGCAAGCTGGAAAAAGAAAAATGTTGTTCGAAAATCCAAGGAAATCAACAGCCGGATTCAATATACCGGAAGGCTCCGGCAAACCAAGATCTATCTCGGCAAGCTCTTCCGCATTTTTATCTTTGAACGGGACTGGAAGGTACTGCCGATGTCTGCGGCTGTTTCCCTCATGGTTTCCTATGTTCTCGGTATTCATATGTTTGCAAATATGGAACGTCTTCAGGCGAGTGCCTTTGCGATGGTCTGTGTATGCATTTGGAACGGTTTTTTTAATTCCATTCAGGTCGTGTGCCGCGAACGGCCGATCATTAAACGAGAACATCGGGCCGGACTGCATATCAGCGCGTATATCTTTGCGCATATGCTGTACCAGACATTTATCTGCCTGTTGCAGGTTATGATCTCCATTGCCGTCTACAAAGCCTATGGCATCCGATTTCCTTCCAAAGGTCCGATAACCGGATACTTTATGCTGGATCTTGGAATTGTGCTGTTTATTATTACTTATACAGCCGATATGATGGCACTCATGATTTCCTGCATTGTGCGTTCCACTACCGCAGCCATGACCGTCATGCCGTTTCTCCTGATCATACAGCTTGTATTCGCCGGCGTGATTTTTCCTATGGACACCGGCATCTCTGCCAATATTTCCAAATGTACGGTTTCACGCTGGGGAACCAATGCAATCTGCTCCGTGGCAGATTACAATGCTCTGCCTTCGCAGGCGTTGTTTAAAATCCTCTGGGAGTACCGTTCCATTCCGGAAATCAAAAAGCTGGTGGATTACATTCAAAGCTCTGATCTGCGGCAAAAACTCGATGCGCTGTCGGGAGAGCAGCAGAAGAAACCGGAATACAATACGGAACATCTACCGGAATATCTGGCTATCCTTTCTGCCTTCGGCCTTCTGTATGCCGGCATCGGCATCATTTCGCTCGAATTTATCGACCGAGATAAGCGATAGTTCATACTCTGGCTGCTGAAAAAACAGCAAAAAAATGCCCGGTCACCGCTGCTTCAGTGACCGGGCTATTACTTAAGGTTCTGTCAATTGGATTGAATGGGAATCCTATTGTGAGGGGGATCACAATGTTGATTCACTCCAATGTACCGAACACCTAAGTGTCTGATGAATCGGCTCCTGATTCGTTTCTTCTATTTGATCGATCAGAAGTCTGGCGGCTTTGTCGCCTTCCATAAAGGCAGGCTGGACAATCGTCGTAACGCGTGGGCTGGCAAAAGAAGCCCACTCTGTATTATCAAAACCGATGATACCGACTTTCTTCGGAATCATATCCCGAATCGGCTGCAATGCTTCATAAACGGAAGGCAATGCCCAACAATTCGGAACATAGACAAGAAGCGGCGCATCGTCTGTGATCTGCGATTTTACAAAAGAAAGTACCGCATCGGAAGAAATCTCTCCGTCACGTATTTCGAAATTCTCTACCGTATAACCTGCTTTTTCCACTGCATCTGTAAATCCCTTGGACCGCTCGATACGAGTGGAGAGTAGCTTTGGATCCGCACCGATCATTGCAAAATGCCGGTATCCACGCTTTACCAGCTCCTCAACCGCATTTTCCGTTGCTTCATAGTTATCGGTCTTTACAAAGACATGATCCTCTTCATAAAGTTTGCTGTCGAAATAAACGTAAGGTTTCCCAAGTCTGCGGAGACGCTCTGAAAGCTCCTGAAAGCTGGCTGAAGGCTGAATGATAAACCCATCCACACCCAAAGTCAGCATACGCTCTACATAACTGGATTCTTCCTTTACATCGTATCCGGAATTACCGACCAAAATCTGATAGCCATGTTCTCTGGCAGTACCTTCAATACCCTTCACGATTTTATTCGAAAACGTATTCGTAATATCGCCAATAATCACACCTATCAAACCGGATCGTTTTTGGTTCAAGGTGCGGGCTGCAATATTAGGCCGATAGTTGGTTTCCTCAATGATCTGCTGAATCTTTGCACACGTCTCTATGGACATTTTGTCCTTTTTCCCATTTAAATAAAAGGAAACGGTTGTCTTTGAAACGCCAGCCATCTCTGCAATATCTTTGATGGTAATCTTTCCGTCCTTACTCATGCTCTCATCCTTAAAAAACGGTATTAAGTTAACCGGTTTATGCGATGCATTTAATATTTTACGTACTTGTCAATTCTTTGTCAAGTCGAACCTTGTGCATCTATATAATAATTTTAAAGAAACTTCTATAAATATGGGAGTTTTGTCTAAAAAATTCCCATATAGAACAGATTAATTTTTCTTTAGTTTCCGGAAAACAAAGTCGAAAAATTCGTATAAACATAGGAAATTTTACGCTAAAATAGGACACGTTGCAAGTTTTTACCATACAGGAAGGGTGTTTCATGGGCTTACATTACTGCATTAACCATTTATACGATAAAAATAAAATCGACTGGAATCATCTGATGTTTTCAAATCTGGATCTGCGAAAACTTTTGGTTCCGTTGATCATTGAAAATCTTCTGACCTCTTTTATGGGCATGGCCGATTCCATGATGGTAACCCGTGTGGGAAGCGCTGCCATATCTGCCGTTTCCCTTACGGATTCCATTAATAATCTGGTCATTCAGCTCTTTTCCGCAATGGCAACCGGCGGCACGATTATCTGTTCACAATACATCGGATCATCGGATTTAAAGCGAAGCAATGATGCTGCCCGGCAAATCGTTCTGGCCGTAACCTCCATTGCGCTTTTCGTCGCTGTCGTTGCCGAACTGTTTCATCTTTCGATTCTGCACCTTGTTTTTGGAAAAGTGGATGACGATGTTATGCAGGCGGCTGCCATCTATTTCCGTTACACAGCAGCCAGCTTTCCATTCTTGGCGCTGTATCAGGTCGGCGCAGCTTTCTTCCGTGCCGGTGGAAACAGTCGCTTTCCTATGAAGATTTCCGTCCTATCGAATCTCCTCAACATCGCCGGAAATGCCTTTTTCATCTTTGCTCTCGGCATGGGTGTCGGTGGCGCCGCATTGTCTACACTGATCTCCAGAGCATTTTCTGCTATTGTACTTTTTATCTTTCTGCGGCTTCCGCGGCAGCCTATTGTCATTCAGCATATCCTCGGAATACGACCGGACTTTGCGATGATCGGACGTGTACTTTCCATTGGCATTCCTTCCGGCATTGAAAACAGCATGTTTCAATTTGGAAAACTTGCGATTCAAAGCTCCGTTTCGACCCTCGGTACGACGGCCATTGCGGCACAGGCTATGACCATTATTTTTGAAAATGTTAATGGTATTGCCGGTATCGCCGTCGGCATGGGATTAATGACAGTCATCGGTCAGACTCTAGGCGCCGGTCGGAAAGAAGAAGCCAAATATTATATGATCAAACTCATTCGTTGCGGATATATGGTTATTCTTGTGTCCTGCCTTCTGACCTGCCTTGTAAGCCGACCGGTTATGTTCCTGGCCGGTATGGAACCCGCCGCTGCTGCACTTTGCTGGAAAATGCTCCTTTTTATTACGATCGTGAAGCCGATTATCTGGGTCCCAAGCTTTATCTCGGCCTATGGATTCCGTGCCGCCGGGGATGTCCGTTTCACCATGATCATTGCCAGCATTTCCATGTGGGCGCTCCGCGTTGTCATTGTCATTTTCCTGATCCGATATATGGGCTTTGGTCCTATCGCCGTCTGGATCGGCATGGCCATGGACTGGCTTTTCCGAGCAGTTGTCTTTACCACACATTTCCTAAAAGGCAAATGGCTCCGCTACACTGTGATATAGAAAGCAAAAAGCTCTTCAATGGAGAAATTCCATCGAAGAGCTTTTTTATTATGCCAAAGGTAACTCTACTGTAAAAATATTGTAGCCATCCTTTGAATCCGCATAGATCCGACCATGATGATTTGTCACAATGCTTTCCGCTATAGACAGTCCAAGACCGTAACTATGGTTCATCGCCCGTGCTTCATCCACACGGTAGAACCGTTTAAAAATATTCTTTCGTTCTTCCTCACTCAGCGCTTCTCCCGGATCGGAAACGGAGAGTACCGCCATATGATTACCCTTCGTAAGTTTCATTGTAACCTTGCCCTTGGCATCCGCATATTTTTGAGCGTTGTCCAACAGGATCTCGATCACCTGCTTCAAATGCTGTCTCGAGCCCTTTACAAATATATCCGGTTCCAGTTCAGAAACAAGTTCCAACCCTTTTTCAAAAAACAGCACCTCAAAGGTAAGCATTTCATCTTCACAAAGCTGCGAAAGCGGCACACGTTCCAGCTCCATTTTCTGAATCGCGCCATTATCCACTCTGGCAAGCTGCAACAGGCTGTCCACAAGTCCCCGCATTTGATGCGCCATCGTCAGTATGCTTTCCGTAAACTGCGCTTTACGTTCTTCGGAGAATTCATTTCCCTTCAGTAGTTCTGCATTGGTCAGAATAACAGTGAGCGGCGTTTTCAACTCATGGGACGCATCCGACACGAATTGTCGCTGCTGATTCCACGCATCCTCCACCGGCTTTACCGTCCAACGGGCAAAATATATCGTTATGACCAGAAAAACCAGAAAACTCAGCAAACCTATCAGCACACAGTTTCGAATCAGATTCCGCATCGTGCTGCGTTCACTGGAAATATCAGAAAAAACAATAACACGGTTGGAAGAGCCGTCCCAATGATCGGAATCCCCATAGACCTGTTCCGGTTCTTCCGGTACACGCTTTCCGTTCTCTGGTTCCGCCTGTCCGACCATTTGTTTTTCCTGCGCTTCCTGCGTTTCCTGTACCTCCTGCGTTTTTTCCGTTGTCTCTTTCGAAGGAATATCGTACTTTACTTCATCGGTTCGTGCGCGGAAATATCGAAGATTATAATCCAGCAGTTCGCCGCTTCGTCGTTTTCCCTGCAATGCTTCCTGTACGATGGTATGCAGATTGTCCTCATCGGTAAGGTCATAGGCATTCCCGTCCGTTGCAAGAATTTTTCCGTCTTTGTCCACGACCACACGGAAAAACGGCAGTTTAATATTATCGTCCTGACGGCGTCCCGGCTGAAACGGACGATCCGCACCAATGGGAGAGGAGGCAACATTGATCAGCATCCGAAGATTGTCTTCCAGTATACGTTTATGTGTCAGACTCAGCACCAGGCCGAAAATGATCACCAGCATAATTGTCACAATGCTCATCGTGATGATTACAAAGCGCCTTCTTAATTTTTGAATCATACCGTTCCCTCCAGTGCCAAATGGTAGCCCAGTCTTCGGATTGCCACAATCGTAACATTAGAGCCGATGGACTTCAGCTTCTTCCGCAGAAATCCCACATATACCTCCACATGATTTTCCACGGCATCCGAATCGAACCCCCATACCTTGGA
>ONLM01000262.1 GCA_900318695.1 uncultured Eubacteriales bacterium
TCGGCACCGATATCACAGGTACGGATAATAACCTGCTTTGGTGCCAAGGATTCAACGGCAAGACGATAAGCGGTGAACTGCTCTTCTTCGGTCGGATAATTCTTGCTGTTCAGATATACAAATTCGGAGCGGAACAAGCCTACGCCGCCTGCATCGTTCTGCTGTACGAGACCAATGTCGGAAGTGCCACCGATATTGGCATAAACCTTAATGGTCTTTCCATCCATAGTGGTGTTGGACTGTCCCTTTAATTCCTGCAGAAGTGCCTTCTGTTTTGTGTCTTTATCTCTCTTCTTTTTGAGAGATTCCATCAGGTCTTCGTTTGGCTCAACATATGCGCAGGAGTTGTAACCATCCAAAATGGCAATCTTGCCATCCCACTTGGAGGCAACATCCGTACACTGAACCAGAGCCGGGATGCCCATGGAACGGGCAAGAATCGCGGTATGGCTGTTTAAGGAACCTTGTCTTGTGATAATGCCGAGAAGCAGTGATTTGTCCAGACGTACGGTCTCGGACGGAGTAAGATCATTGGCAACCAGAATAGCCGGCTCGGTACCCTGCATGGACTCCGGATCAATGCCGAACAGCACATTCAATACGGCCTGCTCAATATCGTAAATATCAGCGGAACGTTCGCGCATATATGGATCATCCATTTCCGCAAAGACACGAGCCTGATTATTGAAAGCAATTTTTACAGCATATTCTGCCTTATGCTTCTGCGTCTGTATGATTTCTTTGGTAGCATCGATGAGATCGTCATCATCAAGCATCATGGCATGGACGGAAAAAACTTCAGCGCTCTCTTCGCCGGCGTCAATAACAGCCTTGTCATACAGTGCATTCTGTTGGTCGATCGCCTTTAAACGAGCGGACTCAAAGCGCTCGAGCTCTTTGCCGGTATCTTCAACAAGTTCGTCGGAAATAACTACTTTAGGCGGTGTATAGACCTTGATTTTTCCGATAGCGATACCGTTTAAAACACTTTTTCCGGTAACAACCTGCATACTATGTCCTCCTGTCGGATGCACAGCCTGACGATGGGAATCCAAATTCCGGTACATCGTCAGGAACCGTGACTCAAAAAATGCTCCTCATGCAAAGATATGTAGAAAAAATCTGCATGAGGAGCGAATGTTGATTACACAAAGGATCCCATGGGGATCCGGATAAAACCAGTCGGCTCAGAATTTAAAAATTCTCTTTCAGTGCCTTCTCAATTTCAGCTGCGCAGGTTTCTTCATCATCGCCCTCAACCTTAACGGTTACGGTGTCTCCCTGCTTGATGCCCATACCCATAAGAGCAAGAAGCTTCTTCATATCAACGCTCTTCTCGTCCTTAGAGATGGTAACACTGCTGTTATATCCCTTAAGAGTCTTCACAAGCACGCCTGCTGGTCTAGCGTGAATTCCATTCGGATCCGTGATCGTGTAAGTAATTTCTTTCATAATAAACTCCTTTTATTACTTTTCTCTGCATTAGCAAATTATTTTATACTTTAAAACGTTTTCGTTAATTTTTCAACAATTATTTTTTAAATGTTGACGTCATTATAATCATCACTGTTTGTCAGCAGTACAACAACGACATCCGGATGACCTGCATCGGCAATCATTTTTTTCGAGAAACGAAGGAGCGGCTGGCCCTGTGTGATCTTGTCGCCATCGTTTACCAACGGAGTAAAACCGTCACCTTGCATTGCGACAGTGTCAACGCCGACATGGATCAGGATTTCCATACCGTTCGGTCCGCTGATGCCTAAAGCATGTTTGGATTCTGCTACGGAAGAAATTTCACCGTCACATGGTGCATATACGGTTTCATCATCCGGCTGGATACCGACACCGGCACCTAAAATTCCCTGTGAGAACGTGGCATCCGGGATCTCTGTCTGAGGAATGACTTTACCTTTTACCGGGGCTACGAGCTCTCCTGCCTCACAACGGATAATCACTTCCTGCGGGAAGGATGCCTTATGTTCTGCAGAGGCGGCTGTCAGAGAACCGGCTGCCGGCTCCTCTTTTTCCTCTGCGGCGTTCTTTTCGTCCTTGGCCTCGGTGCTCTTCGTATCCTTTGTTTCGTCCTTTGCGTCTTCCTTGAAAAGAACCCA
>ONLM01000036.1 GCA_900318695.1 uncultured Eubacteriales bacterium
ATGGTACCGGATGATGCTTTGGAAAAGAAAGACCCGATATTCCAGAAGGGGGCATTCGTAAATCTGCAGGGAGAGCAGGCCGAGACCTTTGTTCGCTGGAGAGATGTAGAGACAGCAGGTACGCCGATGCAGCGAATGAACCGTCAGCGTGTCTACAGCATGGCTTTTGAACGACAGCTTCTGGACCTGCAGAAGAAGGACAAGGATACCTTAAAAGGAATGTTTGATCTGATCGAAGACAGTATCATTACCGATATGGACAAGGGTACGTATCTGAATCTGGCTCTGGAAATGCTTACCAAATCGGAACTTCTGTCGGAAAACAGTTTCATCACTCCGAAGGGTGAAGAAAAGATCACGGAATACGATGAATTTTGGCCGGATTATAGTGATATTGACAAATTGGTCCTAAACATTTTTTTTAGAGAAGGATAAGATTGTATCATTAGGCTGGCAATTTCTATGTGCACATTAGTAAAATTGCCGCCTTCCATTAAATGAGGAGGTATTCACAAATGAAAAAGAAGATTTTTGCACTCGCACTTGTCTTTGCTCTCTCTGTTTCAAGTGCTGTAGTCAGCTTTGCAGCTCCTTCAGCGAGCGGAAGCACAAATGAATCATCTGATCGTACTGGCAGCAGTGAGACTTACGAGCCTCAGAACCAGGCAGCGAGCGGATTAGGCTTTGCGGCTTCTACAGCAAATGAAGAAGGTACAAAGACCACAGTTACAGCAGATGGTTCTACGATGACCACCAAGAGTGAAGACGTAACGGTAGAAGGTGTTGCAGCAACCTTTGATGACGGAACCGTAAAGGGAAACGGCGTCGACATCCAGATTCAGTCCGCAACAGCAACCGTAAACGGTGTTACTTTTACATCTCTTATCAATAAAGGAAACATCGATGGCAAGCCTGTGGACATTAAGGTTCAGCTTGCTAAAGTAGGCGGCCAAACAGCCGGTGTTCTCGTGGATCCTGTAACAGGCGTGACTTCCACCTATACCGGTACATTGACACTTATTCTTGCCGATGGAACGAAAGTGACAGTCACTGTAGTAAACGGTAAATTTGTAGTCGTATAATACACATCCCGGAAAATCGCTCGAGCGTATGTGCAGTGCACGGCACAACCGGAATGCCCAAGGAGGCAGGTGACTGCCTCCTTATTTTATAAGAGGAAAAGGAAAAACAGTGTTTGATATTCATTCACATATCATCTATAAAGTCGATGACGGATCCCGATCCCCGGAAGAGTCCCTTCAACTGATCCGGTCCGACGTCGAGCAGGGAGCAGAAGGGATTTTTGCTACATCCCATTACTATCTGGAAGCGCCCTCTGACCCGCAGGAAATTCGGCAGAAGCTGAAGGAACTACGAACCAAATGTGAAGAAGAAAAGATCGAAGTTTCTCTCTATGAGGGGAATGAAGTACTGTATTTTGAAAGTATGACGGAGCGGCTGCAAAGCGGAGAGATCTTGACGCTGGCCGGGTCACATTACACGTTAATCGAGTTTTATCCGCTGGAAAGTTACCAGGTAATTTTAAAAGCGGTACGAAATATACGGCGGGCCGGATTCCGGCCGATCATCGCCCATGCAGAACGTTTCCGCGGATTGCGGGAGCACGGTCTTTCGGAAGTCATACGGCTTGGCGCGTACATACAGGTAAGCACAGAGCCATTGGAAAAGAGTGGGCTGTTTGCATGGATGGATGGGGAAACGAAATTCATACGGAATGCCATACGGCGGAGACAGGTCCATTTTCTGGGGACGGATATGCATCGCATGGATCGACGACCGCCGGTGCTACGGCAAGCTATTCGATGGATCGAACGGCACGCGCCGGATCAGACGGAAGCTCTTTTTACAGCAAATGTCCGGAAACTGATCGAAGACAAAGAATTAGGATGAATGAGGTAAGGTATGCCTTTCAAGAATAAGAACACAGCAGAAAACCAAAACCTGACCACAGGAGTTATCGTAAACAACGTATCGAATGAAGAAGACGAGGAAATCGATCTTTTTGAACTCTATATCGAGATTAAGCGCCGTCTGTGGATGCTGATCGTAGCCGCCGTTCTGTGCGGCTCTCTGGGATATCTGGTATCCCGCTTCGTTTTGACACCGACCTATACCAGTACGTCGATGATCTACGTCATGACGAAGGAAACAACACTGACCAGTCTTGCCGATCTGCAGATCGGAAGTCAGTTAACCGCCGACTATAAGGTCCTGGTTACTTCCCGTACCGTGCTGGAGGATGTAATCAAGAAGCTGTCGCTTCATATGGATTATGTGGACCTTCGCCGGAAGATTTCTCTGGAAAATCCTCAAAATACCCGAATTTTAAATATTTCCGTTCTTGATACGGATCCGCAGAGAGCAAAGCAGCTCACGGATACGGTGGCGGATTGCGCGAGTGCGTACATCGCAGACATTATGGAGCAGGATCCGCCAAAGATCATCGAGTATGGTGAGATTCCGCTTCGAAAGACCGGACCGAAGACCTCCCGGAATGCGCTTATGGCGGCGCTCCTCGGCGTGGCTCTGGTATGCTGCGGTATCGTGATCAGCACGATTACCAATGATGCCATCAAGACGGAAGATGATATCGAGAAGTACTTTGGTGTTCCGGTACTGGCTTCCATCCCGGAAATCGATCCGGAGGCGGCCGAGAAAGCCCACAAGTATGGATATGACTACCGGCGGAAAAAGACAGAAAAGGAGTAAAACGGAATGAATTACAGAAACATGCTTATAAAAAAGCCGGAGGATAAGGATTTCCGTTATTCCGAGGCACTCCGAACACTTCGAACCAATATCCTTTTTTCCGGTTCCAATGTACATAAGATCTTGATTACCTCTACTGCACCCAATGAAGGAAAATCAACCATATCCTTTGATCTCGCGAGGGTGTTTGCGGAGTCCGGAAAGAAAACGTTGTTTATCGATTGTGATATCCGAAATTCCGA
>ONLM01000249.1 GCA_900318695.1 uncultured Eubacteriales bacterium
CCAGTTCATTTTATCCGCCGCATCACATGACAATGGGTGAGGGCGGTGCAACGTATACAAATAATCCGCTGCTTCATCGTATTATGCGATCCATTCGTGATTGGGGACGCGACTGCTGGTGCGGTTCCGGACGCGATAATACCTGCGGTCATCGTTTTGACGGGCAGTATGGAGAGCTTCCAAAGGGATATGACCATAAGTATGTATATTCCCACTTCGGATATAACTTAAAGGCTACAGATCTTCAGGCGGCCATCGGCGTAGCGCAGCTCAAGAAATTTCCAAGTTTTGTAGAGCGCCGCAAACATAACTTCCGTTTTTTGCGTGACGCATTGATTGCTGGTGGAGCCGAGGAAAAAATGATTCTTCCGGTAGCAACAGAGCATTCTGATCCAAGCTGGTTTGGTTTCCTTATGACCTTAAAGGATGGCGTGGATCGAAATGTGGTTGTTCCGTATATTGAGGAGCATGGTGTACAGACCCGTATGCTGTTTGCCGGAAATCTGATCAAGCATCCGTGCTTTGATGAAATGCGTGCAAGCGGAGAGGGATATCGTGTGGTTTCAGACCTTGCGAATACAGACCGCATTATGCAGGAAAGTTTTTGGGTTGGCCTGTATCCTGGCATGAGTGATGAGAAACTGACCTATATGGCAAAGATCATTCTGGAGGCATTGGAACAGTAATCCGGATATACAGCAGAAGACACATGCAGCGAAGCAATTCCGGAGGACGGATGAAAGCAATGCGTCTGAAGGCAGAAACCTTGAAGCGATCCGCATGAACGAAGAAACGGTCATGTGCGGATGCAGGAGGAAGAAAGAACAATGATTGATATGGAAAAACAAACGGCGTCAGAAAAGGAATTTTCATTTGACTTGAAGCGGGTACATAAGGCAAATCTTGAGATTCTGAAGGCGATCCGGACAATCTGTGATAAGCATAACATCACTTATCTGCTGGATGCCGGTACCCTGCTCGGTGCCGTACGGCACAGGGGTTTTATTCCTTGGGATGATGACATCGATCTTGCGTTTCGCCGGGAGGAGTTTGAAAAGTTCAAAGCCATCGCTAACTGTGAGCTGCCGGAAGAAATGCAGCTGATCATGCCGGATGAGTACCGGAAGGGAAATGCATTTTATGATTTTGTTCCGCGTGTTATTTACAAAAAATCCCGCCGGCATAATGCAAATGATGAGGATCAGAAATTCTATGAAGGAAAGCTGAACCACCTTTGGGTCGATCTTTTTATCATAGACCGGCTTCCGGACGGGAAACTATCCTCACGGATAGCAAGACTGAAGCAGCAGATTGTTTTTGGCCTCGGCATGGGACATCGCCGTATGCTGGACTGGTCCAAGTATAAGGGACTGAGCTTCTTTGAAGTCAAGGTACTGTCTGGTATTGGACGTATGCTGCCGATGCCGTTCCTTTTCCGGCTTCAGGACAAGTGGGCCAGAGAGTATACGGAGCAATATAAGAAAAAGAGCGCGGAGAGATTCGAAAAGAACGGCGGGAAGGGCAAAAGCTTTTATTCCAATTATCAGCCGGATTATCAGTACTGCATTCTGGACGATGAATGGGAAGAACCGACGGAGTTCGAATTTGAAGGAAGCCGGTTTAAGGGACCGCGAGAGTGGGACAAAGTGCTGAAAATGCTGTACGGTGATTATATGAAGCTTCCGAAGGAAGAAGATCGCCATCCGTCCCATAGTGGTATGGAAATCGAAGTATTTGATTAATGTCTGTGCGGCCGGTTTCGATCCGGCAGTACCTGTGACAGGAGGAAATCCTCAATCTGTAGGAGAATTCGCGGGGGAGATCCTCAATAGAAAAGATAAAGAAGAAATGAAGAAATTAAGCATTGTGATCTCGGCCTATAATGAGGAAGCCGGGATCCGAACCTTTTATGAGACAACAAAACCAATTGCAGAAAAGCTCTATGACAAAGGCTGGGATTATGAATTTGTCTTTGTAAATGATGGTTCCAGTGATCGTACCGGGGAAATTCTTTCAGAAATTGCATCCGGAGATCCGGAACATGTAAGAGCGATTTATTTCAGCCGGAACTTTGGACACGAAGCGGCTATGATTGCGGGACTGGATTATGCCTGCGGCGACGGTCTTTTGTTCATGGATGCGGATCTTCAGCATCCGCCGCGCTATATGGCAGATATTGTGGAACGGTTTGAAGAAGGATATCAGGTCGTTTCCATGGTTCGCACCAAAAACAAGAGCGCCGGTCTTTTAAAGAACATTACATCCGGCGGATTTTACTGGGTCATCAATAAGATGAGCAGTATACATCTTGAGCCGAATGCATCGGACTTTTTTGCAATCTCCTCGAAAGTCCAGAAAGTACTGCAGAAAAATTACCGTGAAAAAGTACGTTTTCTTCGCGGTTATGTGCAGAATGTCGGGTTCAAGAAGACCACGATCGAGTATGAAGCGGCAGAGCGTGTGGCCGGCAGCAGCCACTATTCTATAAAGAAGCTGTTTCATTTTGCGATGAACACCATCATGTGTTTCAGCAATATGCCGCTGAAGCTGGGGATTTTTGCGGGAATGTTCAGTGCATTTTTAGGACTTCTGGTTTTGGTCTACACACTGGTTACCCGTCAGGGTGCACCGTCCGGATATGCGACCATTGTGGTTCTGAACTGTTTTATGTTTTCCGTTCTGTTCTTTGTGATCGGAATTATAGGAGAATATATTTCCGTGCTTTTTGAAGAGATGAAGGACCGACCGCTCTATATTGTTGAGGACCTGCAAAATTTTGAATAGGATTGAAAGGAGGCTATGCTTGCGCATGGCCTCTTTTTTTTGCTATGAAGCCGTCAAGCGGACGCCGTGC
>ONLM01000189.1 GCA_900318695.1 uncultured Eubacteriales bacterium
AAGCAATATGGAAAGGCAGAATCCCGTACAGGCTACGGCATCGTCGGATATTATGACGGATCGGATACTCCGGATCCGGGACACACCGATCCGGTTCCGACACTTAAGCTGATTCCGCATAATGAGGAAATCCTTTCGCTGGAATTTGTTTCCAAAAGCGGTGCCGGTCTTCAAAACATTGATTTTTCAAAGCCGGACTGCCCGTATCAGATCAATCTGGTCATCAAGGGTGCCCATCAGGATGCCACAAAAACGGGCATTTCCATTCCGGATGTCTTCAGCAGAACGAACCGTATTTTGGCAAACGGTAAGGGAAATCAGCTGATTCTGGATGATATTACGGATTCCGGCAGAGGAAATCTGCATTTTGCCGCCCTTTTAACGGCAGACTGCGGCATTACTCCGGGAGACGATCTCCTGTTTACGGCAGAACTCGTAAGAAAAAATGTAATCAGTGAAATTGCAACGGCCAGTGCCACAGCAAACAGTCTGTTCGGCAGATATTCTACCCGTTCCATCTATGAAACAATTCGGAGCGGTGAGGGCGCCGGTACCAAAACAAGACAAGGCGAAACCGAAGTCGCAGAAATTGCAAACTTCCGTCATTTTCAGAATCTTTCACAGACCGTATCCGGCTTTGAACCGGGCATCCTTTTGGGAGACCGGTTAAATAAAAACGGGACAGGCAGTGATCCGTATTTTGAAGCGGATCAGATTCAAAATCTCACGTTTGGTGCACCGGGAAGTGTATTCCAGAATACAACGGTCATTACCGAAAGCGGTCTTTCCGGCCATAACGGTCACACAGAAGCCGGCATGCTGTTCAGTCTGAATCCGAATTATGCCATCTGCTATAAAGGAATCGGAAGTGCCAACCAGCTTAACGATCTTTCTATCACGCCGGCCAACGAAGGGGGTATCTTTGGCCTTCTGCACCGTTCGATCAAAGTTGAAAACCTGGTTCTTAACAATCTGTATGTCGGTGCCAACATAGCCGGCGGCCTCATTGGCGAAATAACCGAAGTAGATCAGCCGACAAACATCACCATAAATGACGTTGTTCTGAAATCAGAGGAAGACAACCGTAAAATCAGTTCCATCGAAGGACAGATCGTCGGTGGACTCATAGGACATGTTAATACAGAACATGGCATCATGACGATTATGAACAGTGCCTCTACCGCATATGTTCATGGACATAATGCCGGTGCGGTACCAAGCTATGCCGGAGGTCTCGTAGGCTATATTGAAAATGCACATACCGGCAGTGATAATTCCGGAATTGCACTTTGTTACGTAGGTGGTCATACCAAAACCGTCAGCGGAGAGAACGTCTATGGCACCGATACAAATCCGGTTTCTCGTACCAGTCCGTCCACAGCAGCCGATCATGTCAATGTATGCTCCACAACCGGTTATGCCGGCGGATTTATAGGCTATTGCGATAAGCTAATCACCCTTACCGCATGCTACAGTACTGCCTCTGTATACGGAAAAACCGAGGCTTCTGCCTTTATGCCACATCATAATGCGGCTTTGGATCCGTATTTAAATAACGTTTATGGTATTGGTTATGTAGGAACGGAGAGTACGGCACTGCAATATGATCCGTTTAACGGTGCTCTGGCTAATCAGCCGGAGGGAACGGCAGCAACCGCCGTGGCAAAGCCATACAATGCGGATCTTCGAACCGTTCCTTCTACCATTTATCCTTATCAATCTGTGAACCAGCTTTTTAAAAATTATATTGCAGCTCTCGGTTCTACCAAATTTCTCCGCCCGGCTTTTCGGAATCTGAAAGAGGGTGACCGGGACCTTCATTATGGAGACTGGATCGTTCAGAATCTGTCTTCTATACCGATCGTACGTTTCACCAATGCAGAGCGTCTGTATGCGACGATTGCTTTTGATGCAGAATATAAGGGAAAGATTGCTTTTGCTTTGGAACAACGTGCAGCAAACGGCGAAGACTTTGATCCGACTATCGATCTCTATTCCATCGAGATCGACTATAGTAAGGAAAATGCCGCAGGATACATCGGGGACGCTGGCATTAAAATCAAAGGGCCAAAGAGCGATGCCCTTCCAGTCATCCGCTATGCAGAACTTTCTTCAAATAAAAAAGTCCGGAAGGTAACCTTTGCTCTGGATGATATTACGATGTACCAAGGTCATTTCCGGGATCTCTCCAATATTGCTCCCGGTTCTTCCATAAACGGGTATGCAAGTATTGATCCGACAGTGGTAGATACAAACGATACCGGCTGGATTCGGAATACCGCTTACCATGATGCCCTGACCGATGAGGATTTTGTAGCCGCAGACATTGCGCAGCCGCAGCCGACAGAGGGAGAGGTCTATGCGACGAGAAATATCTGGCCGTATGACTGGACAAACAGTGTCTTTGCGACGCTCAGCAATGAAGAAGCGAAACTCAAGGTGACCGGCGATACGGATGGAGGCGTGGCCGTAACACAACCACAGCCGACAACGAAAACTGTGGATGCAAAGCATACTGCACTGATCCGTAATATCCGGCATCTTCAGAACCTGGATCCGGATATTTCCGGCATCACAGAAAATCAGGACGACCCGTATGTTATTACCAAGGCAAAACAGCTCGT
>ONLM01000038.1 GCA_900318695.1 uncultured Eubacteriales bacterium
AGATTTTCCTTGGTCTTGCTGTCTGTTGTAATCTTGGTGGCCTTTGCAATGTTATCAGAAGACGGATTGGACATAACACTGGCATAAACCGGAATTTTATCCGGATTCAGATTAAGCTCTGCACCGTCCGCCACCATCTGTTTCACATCCGCCGAAACCGGAATGTTGGCCGGGAGAACATTGATCAGCGCTTTCAATTTAACAAAACTGGTGGAGAGCTCCTCCGGACTGCGGATACCGGCAGCCTGGAACAATGCCGCCTGCTTTGCAGGCGATAAGCCGGAAAGTGCGGTCATAAGCTCCGTTTTGGAAGTTTCAAGCTCCGAAAAACGGCTACTCGGATAGCTCGAAATATAGGCGATGTAATTGGCCTTTTGTGCCGTACTGTCTTCACGAATCTGCTCATTATCCGAATCTGCTACAGCAAGGATTGGCGCAACCTGCTCTTTTGTCGGATTCGTGGTATGTGTCTTTTTTGATACCGCATTCAGAAGGTTGGCTTCATCGGCATTGATTCCCAGCTGGATTTCAGAGGCACTGGCCACAATATTGTTCCGGTTCTTTGCTGAATTTCCGCCGAGTTTATTGAGATCATGAAGTACGTCGTTCAGACTTTCCACAGCCTTATCACCGTCACCGTTGACATTTTTAATATCAAGATTACTGATGCTTCCGCCGCTCATACTGCTGCCGAGCTGCTTGAGACGTGTGTTCAGTGTCTTCAGCTTGGAACTGGCATCCATCAGGTCATGATCCATGGTATTCAGATTTTTATTGATATCATAAACCATCCACTGCGCGGTCTTCAGATCATCGTCTACCGGTGCCAGCGTATTGCCCAGATTCTGAAGATCCTGTATCGCTATATCATTACCGTTAAAGATTACCTGAGCACTTCCATGGATCTTGTTCTTTCCGGACTGCAGATCTTTCAGCATAGAGTTTGTAAGATCGAGCTGGGACTGCATGTCGGTGACATTATCAAGGATGCTCTCAAAATCGTCCATGATTGCATTGCTGTCATCCCGGAAGGTATCCTTCAGCTCTTTGATATCCTTGATTTTTTTAAGGTCTCCCACTGTTCCCGGTGCCATGGTAAAGATAGCACCTACGCTTTCAAACTTATCCGTGCCAAGCCGTACCGTATAGTGGCCTTCCTGTCCCGGAAGTGCGGTAAATACTGCCGCATTGTACTGACCCACTGTAGTCATCTGGCTGTCCGGTGCATCAATGGAATAGCATTTTTCAATGTCAACCGGCACCGCACAGATCAGCATCATATTATTCTTCATATATTCCGATGCTTTTTCATTCGGCTTCGCTTCGATATCAATCTCAATGAGTCCTGATTTGCCGGCGATTTTATCTGCATCGGTTACGACACCATTGAGCTTATAACTAATATCAAACGTCCAAGGCGCTACAATGCTGTCCTTCTCAAGACTTCCCTGAAAGAAAAATTTTCCGCCCTTGGCAGGAGCCTTCCAGGTAACAGAATCTTTTTTCTGCTCCGGCTTCTGCTCGTCCGACATATTGGTAAGAGACAGATAATGACCAAAATCCGTATAACTGTCACGCCCGTTAAAGCTGATGCCCTTTACGATATTTGCCTTGTCGATCGCACCATACGAATCGAGATTCAGATACAGCGTTTCGTCTACACTTGGTTTTGCCGGTGCCGCATAAGCCGTCATTGGAATAATGTTCATGCATACGGTGCTAATCAGCAGCCCGCAGGATACGCTTTTATGAAGAAATCGTCTCATATTCCCAGATCTCATTTTGATTCCTCCTCATTTGAAACAGTGCTTGCTTTTTCCTTTTGGAAAATGGATTTTAACTTTAAATACCGCTCTCTGCGGCGATTCCGCATGTCCATCGCGGCCGCTTTGATTGCCGCTCTGCGACGCGCATGCTTAATGGCTGCCGGTACCGTAATGAAACGGTCGATAAGTTTTAACAGAGCCGGCATCATAACTACTACGAAAAATACAGAAAGGATCGCGCCTCGTCCTACCAGATGTCCTACCTCGCTAATCGCAGGAATAGAAGACTTTAAGCTAATAGCATATCCACAGACAACCAGAATGACTCCGGAAGTCAAAATGGACGGGAATGAGGTTTCCGTCATCTGAATGGCCGCCTTATTCTTGTCCGGCTCATGTGCCCGGATCTGCAGATAACTTTCTGTTGATGAAATAGCATAGTCGATGGTTGAGCCAAGCTGTACACAGGAAACGACGGCATAGGCGATAAAGATCAACGATTTTCCCTGAAGATACGGAAATGCCATGTTTAAATAAATTGCCATCATAATCGGGATCATGGCCGTAAGCGGCATGATCGGACTATGGAATGAAATCGCTACAACGATGAAAATACTCAACATTGCAAGGTTATTTACCAGTTTATAATCCGGTACCAGTACCTCCTGCATATCGCTTGTCGTCGGAGTATTACCTGTAATATAGGATTCCTTCGGATAATATTTCCGAATAATATCTGTAACTTCCTGCGAATATTTATATGCTGTCGCAGACTCCGGCTTTGTCTTAATGTATACAAGCAGTCTCGTATATCCCTCTTTATGGAAAAGCTCGGTAACCGATTTCGGAAGGAAATTCTCCGGGATGCCTTCCGGCAGATATGCCGTAAGCCCCACTGCCTTCTTTACATAGCTCTTGTCCTTCAACTCATCAATCAGCGCCTTTTCCTTTGCATTATCCTCTGTCGGGAAAATGGCCACCAAAAGATTGGAACGACCAAACTTCGCATCGATTTCCGCAGAATTCTCATACATAGAAGTTCCCGGGCCGGCGCCGGTTGCATCCGGTCCATACATAAAACGGTTCATGCTCTGCGCCATATAAATTGGGCCGGCAAGGCAAAGAGAAATAATCACTACTGCCGGAGCCATTTTATTGACCACGACCGCAAAGCGATGAAATTTCGGCAGGAATGGCTTATGTCTTGTGCGGTCAATGCGATCCGACCAGCTCAAAAGGAGTGACGGCATAAAAAAGATGACCATTAAAAGGGAACATATAATACCCTTTGACATAACAATACCCATATCAAAGCCAATGCTGAAACGCATAAAGACGAGTACGATAAATCCAAAGAATGTCGTCAATGAAGATGCAAGGATTGTCGTAATGGTACTCATAAGCCCCGCCTTCAGTGCATCCGTTTTTTCAAGACCATTCTCACGCTGCCGTTCGTATGCATGAAGCAGGAATACGGAATAGTCCATCGAGGTTGCCAACTGAAGAATATCACTGATGTTATTAGTAATATAGGAAATTTCTCCAATGAAAATATTGGAACCTTTATTGATAACAATCGCCACACCGATAACGGTAAGAAAAAGTACCGGTTCGAACCAAGAGGTTGTTGTAAAAATAAGAATGATAAAGATGAGAATGACAACGATCACCATGATCTCATTCATTTCTTTCTTTACATTCTCCTCGATAAATTTGTTGGTTGGTGACATGCCCACGATATATCCACGATCACCAATGAGCTTCTCGATCTGATTAATTGCTTCATGCGTACGCTTGGATGTATCCCCTTCTTTAAAAGTGACATCCATCACTGCATCACCGTCTTTATAGTAATCTTCAATTTTATCAAGATCGACAAAATCGCTGGAACTATAGATCGACGTAGTTAAATCACACCACAAAACCTGATCCACACCATCGATCTTTTCTATCTTATTCTTATAATCCTTTGCCTCATATAATGTTACATCCTTCAGCATCAGACGTCCGGTACCCGGATATCCGAAGATATCCTTCATCTTATTTATGGCGATCTTGGATCCCACATCATTCGGCAGATACTTAGTCAGATCATAGTTGATGCCTACCAATGGATAACAAATGGCAAAGAACACAGCGAGAACGATGACTATGTTTCGAATACCTTTATTATGATCAACAATAAAATCTGCCAGATTTCCTTTTTTGTGGTTCTTCTTGGCAAGTTTTTTTTCTTTCAGTGCCTTCTGATGTGCCTCAATGGTTTCATCCTCCGGCAACCTGTTTTCTTTCTTCTCAATTGTTTCTTCCATAATTTCTTTCATTTGACCCTTCTCGTCGGAAAGCACAACTTTCCTCGTTCGTTAAATGACTTCTTTCTATTTATTGACTCTTGTCTATTTATGTGATATTGTTCATTTTAATAATTGGTGTTGAATTATTCAATAGTCAATCTTCATCACCAAGACCGTTACTAGACACTTGTTGATTAATATGTTTATTTACTATCGAATGTTCAAAAATTAATAATTATATATGGAGTATAAAATGGAAAGCAGTACTATCGTTTCTGCCTCTGAGCAGACACCTACCGATCGTCGAATTCGTAAAACCAGAGCCGCTCTGAAAAAGAGCCTTACCACTTTGATGCAGCAAAAACAGATCAAAGATATTTCTGTTCGTGAACTGACAGAACTTGCCGATGTTAATCGCGGCACATTCTATCTGCATTACAAAGATGTTTTCGATCTGCTTGAACAATCGGAAGCCGACCTGCTTAACGAGTTTCACGACACCATCAACAGTTATGATGCCGCTCATGTATCAGAAAATTCCACATTTCTGTTTGAAGGTGTATACAATTTGTGCAAACAGAATGCCGATCTCGTCCGCATCCTGATTGGTGAAAACGGTGACATCAAATTTTTGAATAAACTAAAAGATCTTGTGAAAAGTAAATGCCTGGAGGAGTGGTCCTTCATTACAAACCAGCAGAATCCTCGCGACTTCGATTCCTATTACGCATTCATCGTAGGCGGCTGTATCAGTCTTCTACAAAACTGGTTTTCCTCCGGAATGATTCAAAGCCCGCATGAACTTGCAGAACTTACCCGAAAAATTTTAAGCGGCGGACTTTCCATGACAAGACAATAAATAATCAAGACAGCCATCTGAAACCGCAATATCGGAAAACTCTTAATTTCATACGAGTCAATCCATAACTTTGATACGAAAAAGCCCCCGGACATCGTCCGGGGGCTTTTTCTGAACACTAAATCTATGAGTCTATTTTTTAAGGAGATTCCGTAGCTACACGCTTATGGTCAGGAGGACGTGCGCTATGGAGTACGTTGTGTTAGAGTTATCTAACTCAATTAACTCATGTCTATATAATAGCATGCAATTCCTACCTGTCAAGTAGTATTTTGAAATTCCTATAATTTTTCTAGGATTTAGTGTTTATTGCGCATTATGCGTCTCTTCATATTCACGAATTACATCATTTAAATCCGCAACCATCATGTCACTGTCCAAACCATGTACCATGCAAGCCTCTTCCAGAGACTCACCCATAGATGATGGGCAGAAAACACATCCCATTCCGTTCTGCATAAGAAATGGGGCAATCATATCATTCATCTGAAGCAGATCTCCGATCCGCATATCCTTTGTTACTTCTGTCATCTTTCTCTCCTCTTGGAACCTTAGATTGTCGCAAGTTTTTTCAAAGCCGCACGTTTAATCATAATTGTATAGTGCTCCTTGAAGTACGCCTCCATGAGCTCTGACTCTTTGATCTTCTGTCCATACTCGGAGAGGACATTGGTAACACGAGACAAAATCTCTGCCCCGCCTTTTCCGGAATGGAGGACAAGATAAAATTTCTTCGTTTTCTCATCCTTATAAAGGGCATTCGGTCCCTTATAAAGGGTACCTACTGCCTGTGCTGCATCTGCAACATGATCCAAATCATCAAAACGGAAAATTCGAATCATATCTTGCTTTGGTACTACCGGAGCTTTCTTCTCTGCATCCTCTGCATTTGCTCCCGACGCACTGCCATCTTTGTCACTTAATATATTGATGATATCCTGAGCTCCCTCAAGCATCTCGCTGGCCAACTGGGAAACCCAGTTATTCTGACCAAGTCCTGCATTCTGAGAAAACTTCGAGAAGCGGGTATCCAGCTCCTCCGGATCTTCAACCTTGGAAATAACCAGCTGGATCGATCCTCCCTGCAGCGGAACTGCCTCAATCATAAGCGGCCCGTTGTCTGCTGTGAATCCAACTTCTGTCTGTGCCTTCTGCATCATTTCCGTGAACAGGCGCTTTGCGGCTTCTGAACCGTAGGTCATGTCGCGGAGATTGATATTTCTTGATGAAAGATCAAGACTGGTCAATGTACAGCGGATGGAGTTGTCATCTATTCGTTCAATTTTCATTGATATCTGGCGCCTCCTTCTTTTCTCCCCCTTATAAATAGGGTTATGGTATATTTCCGTATCTTATACGAATGTTCTTCAAATTGCAATTGCATCCCGTATAATTTAGAAAATATTCATTTTTTAATTGCGTAAAATTTTATTTTTTTATTCACTTTGGTACTGATTGCTACGTGCCAGATTAACAAATCTTGTATACTGCGCTTGCCATCCCAAAACAACCGTTCCGATCGGACCATTTCTTTGCTTGGCAATGATGACTTCTGCCTCACCCGGATGCTCACACTGCTCTTTGGTGTAATACTCATCCCGGTATAGGAACATAACAACGTCGGCGTCCTGCTCGATTGCTCCGGATTCACGAAGATCGGAAAGCATCGGACGATGATCCGGTCTTTGTTCCGGTGCTCGAGACAGCTGAGACAGTGCAATAACCGGACATTTCAATTCACGGGCCAAAGCCTTTAACGAACGGGAAATGTCGGAAATCTCCTGCTGACGGCTATCACTGCTACGTTTAGAACTTCCTGTCATGAGCTGCAGGTAATCGATAATAACCAGACTGATTCCGCCTTTTTCCAGTACCGTCTTACGACACTTTGAGCGAAGCTCCGGTACTGAAATACCCGGTGTATCATCAATGATAATATGCGAATCCGAAATACGATCCGCCGCCTCAATTACCTTCGCCCAGTCATTATCATCCAGATTTCCTTTACGGAGACGGTCTGCATCAACCAAAGATTCCATGGAAAGAATACGATTGACCAGCTGCTCCCGGGACATTTCCAAAGAAAAGACCATACAATTCATTTTTTTCTTAACAGAAACGGTATCCAGAATGTTCAGGACAAAGGCTGTCTTACCCATGGACGGACGTGCCGCAACAAGAATAAAATCGGAATTCTGGAATCCGGCTAATTTATAGTCAAGATCCGTAAATCCGGAAGGAATACCTGTGATGGCACCACCATTTCTTGCAGCCGCCTGAATATTCTGAAGGACATGAAAAGCAATCTTATCGATGGATTCCATATCATTGGATCCCTGTCGTTCCTCCAGAAGATGGAAAATTTTCTTTTCCGTCTCCCCCAGAATATCGTCCAAAGAATCTTCACCGGCATAGCACAGATTGGCAATGTCCGCATTGACCTTAATGAGATTCCGAAGAATGGCTTTTTCTTTTACGATATTGCTGTAGGCGCGAATGTTTGCACTGGTCGCCACAGACTGCATGATCGCACGAAATGCTGAAATATCACTTACCTCTGCAGGTGCACCGTTTTTCTTCAAACGTTCCTGTACGGTAACAAGGTCTACCGTTTGACCCTCACGGTACAATTCCATCATCGCTTCGTACATAAGACTATACTGCTTCTGATAGAAGTCCTGTGCTGTCAGGATCTCGGCTGCCGTAATAACAGCATCTTTATCTCTGAGCATGGAACCGATTACGCTTTGTTCCGCCTCAATGTTGTGCGGTACGACTCGCGTCATCACATTCTCATTCATCTCTGCCATGTGTTTCAGCTTCTCCTTCTGTTCCGTCTGCCTGATAGACCCCTTATAATACCTATCGGCACACTTTTCTCTTTAAAAAGACAATTAGTCTGCATTGCCCGAAGGTCAATGCAGACGCCCAAAACTTTTTTTACTTTCCTGCTACTACAATAACCGGAAGTTCTGCGGTAACATCCTTATGAAGACGGATATTTGCCGTAAAGTTGCCCAGATCCTTGATTGGAATCGTGGTTTCGATCTTCTTCTTATCAATATCAAGACCTGTCTGCTTTTTCAGTTCTTCCTGAATCTCTTTTGTGGAAACCGATCCGAAGATACGGCCGTCTTTACCGGTTTTCAATGTTACGGTAACCTTCTGCTTTTCGATTTCTGCCTTTAAGTTCTGCGCTTCCTGCAACTTCTCCGCTGCAACCTTTTCTTCATTCTGCTTTTGAAGCTTCAATGTATTCATGTTCTTGCTGTCTGCCAGAACACCGCTCTTTGATGGAATAATAAAGTTTCTTCCATATCCTTCGGATACCTCTACGATATCCCCCTTCTTGCCAAGTGATTTAACATCCTTTAATAAAATAACCTTCATTACGAAGCTTCTCCTTCCTTAATCATCTGATCAATAACATCCTTGATCGTTGCAATAGCCTCTTCCATGGTGCCCTCACTAAGCTGTGCGCCCGCAATCGTGCGGTGACCGCCACCACCAAGACGTTCCATCAAAACCTGCACATTCATTTCATCAATCGAACGTGCGGATACATAGATCAGATTGTTATATTCTGTCAGTACAATGCTGGCCTTGATTCCCCGAATATTGAGGAGCTCATTCGCCGTCTGCGCTGTAATAACTGTTGGACTTTCCAGTCCCTTTGCAGAAACCGTACTGAATGCATACGAACTGCGGTAGATCTCTGCATTACTGATTGC
>ONLM01000051.1 GCA_900318695.1 uncultured Eubacteriales bacterium
ACATTCGTGAGCTTGAAGTAAGCGAAAAGCAGGAAATCGAAAAGGTTCTGGAGACTCTTTCCGGCTCTTTGATGCCGTATGTCCGTGAAATAGCAGACAACATCGATCTCCTGGCACACTTGGACTTTGTCTTTGCCAAGGCCAAATTCGCCAACGCCCTGAAAGCGACCCGTCCGGTTTTGAATGACCGGTACAAGATCCATATCAAGGAAGGCCGTCATCCGCTCATCGATCCGAAAAAGGTGGTTCCGATCACGGTCTATCTGGGCGATCAATTCACCATGCTGATCATTACCGGTCCGAATACCGGCGGTAAAACCGTCTGCCTGAAAACCGTAGGTCTGTTCCAGCTCATGGGGCAGTCCGGTCTCTTCATTCCGGCTGCAGAAGGTTCGGAACTTTCTGTCTTTGAAGAAATTTTTGCCGACATTGGCGATGAGCAGTCTATCGAGCAGAGCCTTTCTACTTTTTCCGCACATATGACCAATACCGTACGGATTCTGGAGAAGGCGGACAGCCGCAGCCTCTGTCTCTTTGATGAGCTCGGCGCCGGTACCGATCCGACCGAAGGTGCCGCTCTGGCGATGGCCATTTTGAATTTCCTTCATAATATGAAGACACGCACTTTGGCCACCACCCATTATGCAGAAATCAAGGTCTATGCTCTTTCCACCGAAGGCGTAGAAAACGCCTCCTGTGAGTTTGATGTGAATACTTTAAGCCCGACCTATCGTCTTCTGATCGGCGTTCCGGGTAAATCCAATGCGTTCGCAATCTCACAGAAGCTTGGGTTGCCGGGCTACATCATTGACGACGCCAAAAATCGTCTGGCTTCCGAAGATGTCAAATTTGAAGATGTCATCGCCAGTCTGGAGGAAAGCCGCATTACCGTAGAAAAAGAACGTGCCGAAATCGCACGGTATAAAGAGGAAATCGAGGAGTACAAACGACGTGCCCGCGAGAACTCAAAGGGCGTGGAAAAGGGGCGTGACAAGATCCTGCAGAAGGCGCGTGAAGAAGCGGCCGCAATACTATCCGATGCGAAAGAAACAGCGGATTCCATAGTAAAGGAGCTTCGTAAGCAGGAGGCGGCCGGTGCCGCCACCATACAGGCCGAGAAAACCCGTACCGCACTTAACCAGAAGCTTCGCGACACGCAGTCCAGCATGGTCAAGGCAAGCCAGAAGCTCAAGGGGCCGTCCCAGCCGGTATCGGCAAAGAAGCTTCGCATCGGCGATACGGTCCATGTTGCATCCATGAATCTCAACGCCACCGTTTCCACTTTGCCGGATCATGCAGGAAATCTGTTCGTTACCGCCGGCATCATTCGCACCCGCGTCAATGTACGGGATATTGAATTTGTGGAAACCGCCGGTGTAAGCGGACCGGGACTGGAACCGGCCGGAAAGCGAAAAGGCGGCAGTCATGGTGCCGGAAACATCCGTATGCAGAAATCCATGGGTGTTTCCACCGAAATCAATCTGATCGGACAGACTACAGCCGAAGCCATTCCGGAGCTGCAGAAATATCTTGATGACTGCTATCTCGCGCATCTTCCAAGCTGCCGCGTCGTGCATGGCCGCGGAACGGGAGTCCTGCGAAAGGCCGTGCATGCACAGCTGAAGAAGCTGAAGTATGTCGACAGTTTCCGTCTGGGTGAATTCGGCGAAGGCCAGGACGGCGTAACGATCGTTACTTTTAAGAAATAACAATGGGGGAGGCTAACGATCTTGGCTGAAAAACAACGTATTATGATCTGCGATGATGACAGCTCTATTGCGGAGCTTATCTCGCTTTATCTGGAAAAAGAAATGTTTGATACGACCATCGTAAGCGATGGCGAGGAAGCACTGCAGGTATTTCCGGACTACAAGCCGAATCTTGTGGTTCTGGATCTTATGCTTCCGGGTATCGACGGCTATGAGGTCTGCCGCCGGCTCCGGGCCACATCCTCTGTACCGGTTATCATGCTTTCTGCCAAGGGCGAAACCTTTGACAAGGTGCTGGGACTGGAGCTTGGCGCCGATGACTACATGGTAAAACCTTTTGAGTCCAAAGAACTGGTGGCCCGGGTCAAAGCCGTGCTTCGGCGCTATAGCGTTGCATCGACGACTTCATCCGCACCGGCTCCGGGCACTTCGCCCAATGCAGCCGCCGGCCATTCCGAAATGGTCGAGGCGATGCGTACCGGCAACTTCATTGAATATCCGGATCTTATCATCAATCAGACGAATTATTCGGTTTTCTATCGCGGCCATGCCGTAGAAATGCCACCGAAGGAACTGGAACTGCTCTATTTCCTTGCCAGCTCTCCCAATCAGGTCTTCACGCGCGAGCAGCTGCTCGACCACATCTGGGGCTATGAATTCGCCGGAGATTCCCGTACCGTAGATGTACATATTAAACGTCTCCGGGAAAAAATTCCGGGAAACAACGAATGGGAAATTTCGACCGTATGGGGTCGCGGATACAAATTCCGGGTGGGATAATTCCAAATGAAACTGAAATCTCTGTTTTACAAATTCATATTGGCCTATCTGGTATTCGGTATCCTGGGTTTTCTCTTTGTTGCCATATTCAGCAGTCGGATGACCTATCGCTATCTTTTACGTGAGCAAACCGGGCATTTATATTCGGAAGCCACGCTGATTGCATCGACCTATTCGGATTCCGGACACTCCGGTTTTTCGGAGCAGGATATTCGAAAACACATGGAAGCCGTATCAACCTTTCTGGATGCCGAAATCTGGGTTGTGAATCCGCAGGGTGTTATTCTGATCGATGGCAATGCGAAAAGCCGAAAAGGCACTACCGTTCCAGACTTTGATGTCGTGAATACCGGAAATACCCGCTATGAAATCGGAAACTATCATGGCATGTTTCCGTATCGTGTACTCACGGTAGGCGCTCCTATCGTCCGGAACTACACCACCAGCGGCTATGTTCTGATTCATAAAGGGCTCCATGATCTCACACAGCATCAGAACCAGATTCTGAATATCGTCTACGTAAGTGCACTGGTGATCTTCTTACTGTCTCTTCTTATCATGGCCGTTTTCACGATCATTGTATATCGGCCGCTCCGCCGCATTACCGAAGGAGCCACCAAATACGCCGCCGGTGATTATACCTACAAGATTCAGAATCATTCACAGGATGAGATGGGTTACCTTGCGGAAACCTTGAATTTTATGTCCGATGAAATTGCAAAGGCCGATGATTATCAGAAGCAGTTCATTGCCAATGTAAGTCATGACTTCCGTTCTCCGCTGACCTCGATCAAAGGCTACCTCGAGGCCATTTTGGACGGGACGATTCCACCGGAACTGGAAGAGAAATATCTGCTCCGTCTGATTTCCGAGACCGAGCGTCTCACCAAGCTGACTCAGTCCATGCTGAATCTCGGTTCCCTGGATAAAAAGGGCTTCCTGAGCCGCACCAATTTCGATGTAAACCGCATGATCCGCGAAGTCTGTGCAAGCTTCGAGATGACCTGCGAGAAAAAATCTCTGGTGTTCGAACTGACCTTTGCTGAGAAAAAGGAAATGGTTTATGCGGATTACAGTAAAATTCAGCAGGTGCTGTATAATCTGATCGACAATGCCTTAAAATTCTCGAACCCCAAGTCTTCGATTCGGATTCGGACCGGTCTTCGCGGCAACAAGGTCTTCATTTCCGTAAAGGACACAGGCATTGGTATTCCGAAAAAGGACATTCAGAAAATCTGGGACCGCTTTTACAAAGCCGATCAGTCCCGCGGCAAGGATAAGCACGGTACCGGTCTCGGTCTGGCCATCGTAAAATCCATCATCAATGCTCATGATGAAAATATCGACTGCGTTTCCACAGAAGGTGTGGGAACCGAATTTACGTTCACATTGCCAAAGGCTTATTATCCGGACACCAATGCGAACACATAAAAAAGAACGGAAAACATTGTTGAAGCAATGTTTTCCGTTCTTTTGCTTTTCCGGTTATTTTCTGGAATCATGACAGGTGAAATAAACAACCTGCGACCCCTCCGACGCGACGGTTTCCAAAAAGCGGAGACCGCCCTGGATCTTGTCCTGATCGAGGTTCACGAACGGATCGTCCAGAAGAACAAATGGCCTCTCCTCCGGATACATGGCATCTATAAAGGCCATGCGTCGGCAAAGCTCTACCAGATTCTGGAATCCCTGCGACAGCAGATCCGTGTTTCGTTCCTGCCCGGCCGCAAGAAGGTGCACATTAAATGCGGCATCCATCTGATACGGCACACCGGCCTGGTTTTCTGTCCCGGTAAGAATGTGATAGTACTTTGTAAATGCCTCCATCATCGGCTTCAAATAGACCGCCGTAAACTGATCCTTCGCGGCACTTAAGTGATCCCGTGTCAGAATCAGTAAATTATAACGGTTTTCCAGACGGCTCAGTTCCTCGAGGCCCACCTGATATTCCCGTTCTTTTCGGTACAGTTCTTCCAATGCCGTTTCCGCCGCCTGCTTCTCTCCGCGAATGGAAAGAATACGATCGGCAATTTCGCTTTGCTCCTTTGTAAGCTCTGACAGCCGCTGACTCAGGCTCTCCATGCTGTCGATTTTCCCCGCCATACCACGAGACTTCCGGTCCGGCAGCGGATGCGTCCGCTGAAATTCGGCAATTTCCTTCCGCTTGATCGAATATTCCTCCCGGAAACGGCGAATGTCCTCGAGGCGGCTATAATGATAAACATCATTTCCAAGCCGTCGAAGAAGTGAAGAGGCACTGCTCTTTCCGCCTTCGTTCACTGTCGAAAGATCGAAATCCAGATCGCGGGCCATATCATTGGCCGGAGCATTCGCAGAAGACGGGCCGGAAAAGGCATATTGATCCCGACGCAGCGCCGCCGTCTCGACAGGATAATACTTCCCCAGAAACGCCGTAACCGCGAGTCGCAGGTTTTCCCGTTCTTGATCCAGTTTCTCCAGCGCCTGCGCCGCGATCTCGGAACGCCGCTGAATACGGCGCGTCCGCTCTGTCTGCTTTCGAAAATAAAGAACCAGAAGCACAAGTCCCAGCAGCAATGCCACCGCCCCCGGAAGCATCGTGCCGGCCCCTGTAATTGTATAAAGTATAAGGCCTACCCCCGCCAGAAGACTTACCAGTCCCAAAAGCATGAAGCCGGAAAATGTCCCCGGCTCTGCCTCCCGGCCGCGGTTTCTGCCCGGATTCAAATGCTGTACAATCTGAAGCCGACGCCCGTCCAGAAACTCCATGCGTGAAATTTCTTTTTCATGTGCGCTGAGCTCGGCTTCCTGCGGAATGCCATGCAGAAAAAGATTGTCCAGCTGCTGCAATGTTCCGACAATTTCTTGATCCCGCTCGGCCTGTGTCATGCCGGCATAGGCTTCTCCGAAATAGCGCTTCTCGGCTTCGATCGCACGAGATGCGATTTCCTGCCGCTCCCGCTCCATATTCTGCAGCGTCAGCCGGGCTTTTTCCTGCTCCTGCAGTTCCGCCGCGTTCTGCATACGTCCATGAAGACTTTCGATTGCACGGGTCAGTGCACGCTGCTGTTCTCCAGCCTGATGCAGACGAACCGCCGCATTTTCAAAGCGCTGTTCCAATGCCTTTTTTTCATGCAGACCGGAACGAAGCATCTCCAGCTCCATACGCTTTTTGAAAATCTCTCCGGTACGCCGCGCCGGACTTAACGCATTCAGTTCATTCTTCAACTGTTCCATGACTTCGGTGTAACGGTTCATATCATCGAGATCCGTTGCCACATTGCCGATTTTCGCACTCATACCGGAGGTCACCGCCGTTTCGATCTCACTCTGACCGATAAATACGGTTCGCCGGAAGGAAAGCTCATCGATATGGAACAGTTCCTCCCCAATGTTTTCCGAATAATCATTTGTGACAAGACCGGTCTCCGCATCATAAAGCGCGAAATGGTCCTGCGATTTGCGATTTCCGAAGGTACGCACAATGCGGTAGGTCTTCGGCCGCCCCTGATGCATGGTCTCAAACTGCAGCTGTCCGCCAAAGGTACCGCCCTGCCAAGGGGCATACTTCTTTCGGTCGTTCTCCGGCTCTTGCTGTTTCCGGTCACCCTGCAGGCCGTAAAACATAATACGAATGAATGCCGCAAGCGTGCTTTTTCCATAGCCGTTTTCCCGAAGGATCACATTGAGCCCCTCGGTAAAATTCACTTCCGTTTCATGAAGCTTTCCGAAATTTTCAATTTTACAGGATAGAAGTCGCATCCCTACAGCACCTCCTGTCCACGGAGCAGACGAAGCCCCGTTTCAATAATTTCGGCACGAATTTCCGGTGTGAGGGCCGGATCCATTTCCACATTTCGTATAAAAGACCCCTTCAAACTTCGATCCTCCCGGAATTTTTCATACGGAATATGGCGGGTTGTCCGGTTTTCCAGACGCGTCACATAGAACATGGTCCCCAGTCGGCTTTCCAGAAACGGGAGGTTCAGCTCGGCATCCATACTCAGTTCTCCGCTCAGAATCACCTTTACAAAATCCTTCGCCGGCAATGCACCGCTGTTCTTTCCCTCTGTCAGCTGATGGCTGATGGCTTTTTCCATCGCCGCTGTGCTTTCCAGTCCGCTCACATCCACTGTCACTTCATGAAGATGTCGTGCCGCGATGTCAATGCGTTCCCGCGTCATGCTATGAGTCTCCGGATCCAAATCCATTAACACAAATCCATGCGGTCCGCATTCATCAAATCCGCGTCCCTCCAGGCACCCCGGATAGCACCAGATTCCACGTCCGTCCAGCTGACCTTCCATATATTTATGCACATGTCCCAGCGCAAGATAATCAATACAATGATTAGCAAATTCCGGAAGATGGATTTCCTCGCCATCCCCGGAAGCGGAACTCGAAAGCGTCTTATCCACATTCTGCACAGAATCCTGGTGGATCCTCAGCGATTCCTCTTCTCTATGCGAACTTTCCACAATCTGCCCATGCAGCATAACGATATTAAACTCCTCTTCGTTCAGCTGCAGCGTGCGGGAAACCCAATCCGCCGGAAGATGGCTGGCAACCGCATTCTGATTGGTTCCCAGTTCACGTCCGGATATGGCAATACCATCCGAGAGGCGATACGTTTTCCAGGAATCTCCAAACAGATACAGATTTTCCGGAAGCTTTTCCTCCCGATTCAGAAAACTGTCCTGATCATGATTGCCCTTGACATAAAAAAAGGCGATCTCCGGGTGCCCGGAAATCGAGGCAATGACTGTATTCGCCGTCGTCTCTGTAACCGCTGCGGTATCAAAAAGATCGCCTGCGATCAGGATCGCGGACACCGCATGCTTTGCTGCATAGTCAACAAGACGAAGCCAGGTGCCCGTCAGCTCATGCCGGCGTTCCCTGGCTTTTTCCTCATTTAAATTTGTACTCAGTCTGCTATCAAGATGCAGATCTGCTACGTGAATTAATTTCATTCTTTCTCTTTCTTTTCCTGTTTCACTTTCCGTAAACTGAAACTTTGTTCCAGCCATGAATTTACAAGTAACCGCCGATTCGCAGCTTCTTGTCACCACTGTGATTATGAATCATAACACCCAATGTCAGATAAACAAAGCACAGACTGATCGTGCTGCCAAGCAGCTGATTTTCTCCGAAAAACAGCATAAGGCCAACATAGGACGAAATCAAAAATACGGAATAAGGAATAAATCTGTGGCTTCTTTTTACTTCCGGTTTCGCATAATAGCCCATAAGAATAAGGCTGTAATAATATACCGTTACGGTAATGACCATCCACAAGGTCTTCAGATAAATATGGGGACCTTCTCCTGCCAGAAGCTCCAACGCAATAGTCGTGGAATTGATTGCCAGAATCATCACGACATGAATGCCCAGATATCCAATGCCGGAGGTCTTCCGATGATGATCGACCACATTGTCATAGAAAAAACCATACGCCAAAAACAGCCCGATGACAATGAGGAAAGCCATGAGATTCATAACAATGCTTACCCCTTGTGTAAAATAACTGCTGATACCAATGATCATCTCACCAAAGGTCAGAATAACAAGCAGCAGATTTCTCTCAGCAAGGTGCGGGAAGTCGCATGGTCGTTTGCTGTAAAGCTTGTGTTCCATCCCCTTCATGACATAGCCCCACAGTAGAGCCAGCGGCGAAATGGCATAGCCCGTCATATAGAAAACCGGAATCGAGAGAAGGATCAGCACGAGCTCACCTAGAAGAACCAGCAGATTCCGTTTCAGGATTTTCCGGTCCAGATCATCGATATGCGGCGCAAACATCATCTTGTCCCAGCTGCGATATGCCAGATTCACCATGATGGCCGCCCAGGCAAAATGGTATACCTCAAAATAGCCCATCCACGCCACCGTACTGCCGCTCGCCATGAAATACAGGAGATACATGTTGATAAAAATACTGATATAATCTCTAAGCGATTTCCGTCCATAACGGTTAAAAAACATGGTGGTGAAAAACCAGACCTGCATAACCACAGCTGTCAGAAACAGGAAGATCCCGATCAGCTGATAGGATGGAAAACTGCCGCCCACATGATGGAACAGGCCATTGATGGTGCGCAGACTATATACAAAAATCAAATCAAAGAACAGCTCTATGTATTCTACCTTCTTTTCCAGTTCCCGTGTTGGAATTTTATAGATCGGATTAGCCGCCACTCTCTTTCGGATGCGATAAAGCAACGAATCCATGGCCGGATCATCTTCCAGCTCCTGTTTTGTGGCAACATGATATAAAAGGCTTTCTGCAGAAGCCAGTTCTTTTTCAATGTCTTCTTTCTTTTTGGTTTGTGAACCATCCGAACCGGTATCCGGCAATTTCGGTTCATCATCGATCTCTCCGAAGTCTACCATCACGCCCGGAGCATTTTCTTCTTCCTTCCGGCGTTCGTATTCTTCCTTGATGCGTTTCTGTAACTCTGTTTCCATGGTGTCAGTTCCCCCTCTACATCGTGGACTTACGAGTATTATTTTTCTGTTAAGAATTTTATCATAAAGGGGCGTCGGAGTCATCCCTGGGATACTCCGGCGCCCCGAATTTTCGAGTTGCTGAATATTACACTACTGTTCAATTTAATAACTCTGCAAAATATCCCAATGATCTGTCATTGTCCAGTCCTATGATAGATCCGCGATCCAGAAGAGAATTG
>ONLM01000107.1 GCA_900318695.1 uncultured Eubacteriales bacterium
AATGACCTTCGGCAGTATCTGTCAAAAGACCGTTTAGCAAGTCTTGTAAAAGAATATCGCGAAGTCACCGACCACTTTCTTTATCGTGATCCGGACGAAATCTTTACCCCTTTAAATCAGAAAGAATATGATGAAGTCGCTTCTAAGCTGCCGTTGCTGGTGGACCGTAATTACGAATTTTATAAAGAATCTCTGAAAAAACCGCTCCCGTTCTTTATCGGAACGCCGGAAATCGATAAAAAAGCCGGAACCCTGAACGTCATGTGGGATGCTTCCTATGATTTTCAGGAAGAAAACCTGACCTATACGGCTATTCTTTCTAAAAATCCGGATGGGTCCGATGTTCTGGGGCAATATACCGGAGAATGGACCCAGACCAATATGCCGCTTCCGGAACCGGGGCAGTACTTCTTAAAGGTCTATGCCACCAATGAAAGTGGTCTTTCGCAAGATGCTTTTGACATTTATGAGATCGATAGCCATAAAAAGTATTACGGAACGATCTGTTTCTACGTAAATAACGATGGAACGATCGAACGCTATACAACAGAAAACTGATATACAACGACCTTATTCACGGCTCTGCATTTGGGGTGTGAACAGCAAAATGCCATCTCTTAAGGAAGAAAGCTATTATGAAAAAATATCGCCATGAATGGAAATATCTCATCAACTATGGTGAGCTGGAAGAATTAAAGCTCCGGATGAAGCCCTGTTTTAAAATCGATCCTCATGCAGAAAAGGGAGAATACATGATTCGGAGTCTTTATTTCGATGATATGTATAACAGCGCCTACGATGATAAAGAAAACGGTGTATTCTTCCGGAAAAAATACCGGATACGCATCTATAACTGCAGTGAAAACAGTATTAAACTGGAACGAAAGACGAAGCAGGGCAGTTACATCTATAAAGAATCCGCTTCTTTGACCAAAGAAGAAGTTTATAAAATCATCAATGGAGATTACACTTTCCTGCTTCACCACGAACATTCTCTCTGCCGGGAATTTTATATCGAGTGTATGTCAAACTTCATGCGCCCCCGCGTCATTGTGGATTACGACAGAGAACCTTATATTATGGACGAAGGGACGGTACGCATCACCTTCGACAAAAGGCTCAGGGCATCCGTTTTGAGCTACGATATTTTTGATGATGCCCTTCCTACCTTACCGGCTCTGAACTACGATAAACTGATTCTGGAAGTAAAATATACAGAATTTATCCCGAAAATCGTAAGTGATATGATTCCGGTCCAAGCAATGGAATTTACAGCGGCTTCAAAATATATGCTTTGCTGCGATAAAACAAATTATCTGCAGGGCTGTCACTATTATGCTGATGAAAGGTATTTGCTATGAGTGTTAAAGATGTAATAAAAAAATCCATTCTGAATTCTGAAAACTATACAAGCTTTGACGTAGGAAAAATCACACTGACCCTACTGATCGCCGTACTGTTAGGCGTGATCATCTATATGATCTATAAAAAGTTCTATGCCGGTGTCATTTATTCAAGAAGCTTTGCCGTAACTCTGGTGGGCATGACCGTCATGACAGCTATGATTACGCTGGCCATTAGTACCAATGTAGTCATTTCCCTCGGTATGGTCGGTGCGCTCTCCATTGTCCGTTTCCGTACTGCCATAAAAGACCCTATGGATCTACTGTATCTTTTCTGGGCCATTTCGTCCGGCATAACCGTGGGAGCAGGTATGTATGTGCTGGCTCTCATTGTGGCACTGATCATGTATGTACTGATCTGGATCTTTTATGCCCGTCAGAACCGGGATCAGATTTATATGGCTGTCATCCACTACACCGGAGACAGCACCGGAGACGCTATATTAAGAGAATTACATAAAACAAAATTCTATATAAAATCGAGAACGTTCCGTGGCAGCAACACCGAATTGGCTGTGGAAGTAAATGTAAAAAACAATAATCTGTTTTTCGAAGAAAAAATACGAAATCTTGAAAATGTGCAGGATATCACTTTGATCCAGTATAACGGAGAGTACCATGGCTAAAAGAACATTATGTTTTTTTTCCATCCTATTAACCGTTTTTCTAAGTCTGGCTGTATGGGGAACAAACGCAATGGGGATAAAAAGAACCTATACCTTTTCTACCGGAAACGATGTACTGGTCAATCCGTACATCGGATACGCCGTAATGGCCCAAAGAGAGGACTATGCCGCTCTTACCGATCTTGTATATATAGAAGTAACCTGGAAGGAACTGGAACCTGCAGAAGGCGTTTTCGACTGGAATGCCATCTATGAAAAAAATCATATTGCCATGTGGAAGAGCCTTGGAAAGCATGCGGTTTTTCGTTTTATATGCGATAATCCCACGAAAGAAAACCACATGGATATTCCGGAATGGCTCTATACAAAAACAGCCGGAGACGGAACGGTCTATGACATTGACTATGGAAAGGGATATTCTCCAAATTATGCCAATGAAACCTTCCTTGCCTGTCATAAAAAAGTAATGGAAGAGATTGGGAAAACCCTCGGCGCCGATGACTTTGTTTCCTATGTGGAACTGGGAAGCCTGGGACATTGGGGCGAGTGGCATGTTTACTATCCTGCAGGAATTGACAGAATTCCAAAAACAGAAATTCGGAAACAGTATGTTGATGCCTATAAAAAGGCTTTTCCAAATGCAAAGCTTCTCATGCGAAGACCTTTTAAAGAGCTTCCGGAAGATGCCGGCGTTTATAACGACATGACGGGCGATATGGATAGTACGAAGGAGTTTCTCAACTGGATTCAAAACGGAGGCTCCTTCAGCCAGGCCGAAGAGAAGGACGGATTGAAGGCCGTTCCTTCCCTTTGGGAACATGCACCGGTGGGCGGAGAATTTACCAGCGGTACCCCTATGGATCAAATGCTTTCCGTCGATTACGAAAAAACCGTTTCCCTGTTAAAGGAAAGTCATATGACATTTGTCGGACCGAAAACTCCCGGACTGGATGCCTCCAAAAATCCCTATTATCAGAAAGGACTTTCTCTTCTCCAATACATAGGTTACCGATATACGGTTCCTTCGGTAGAAACCAGACGAAACCTTCTCCAAGGTTCGGTCGAGATAAGCCTTCAATTGAAAAATATCGGTACCGCACCGACATATTGGGATTTTATTCCCTATCTCTATGTTGAAACCAAAGACGGCACCTTCAAAAAATATAGGTTTGATGCCGATTTGAAGACACTTACTTCCGGAAACAGCCTTCTCTTACAGCAAACCATTCCATGGAAACAGCTTA
>ONLM01000054.1 GCA_900318695.1 uncultured Eubacteriales bacterium
GTCACATAAGGAACATAATAGAGAAAAGACCGTATGGTCTTATTTTTAATTTCCTTCCGGATCAGAGTAAGCGGCAGGACACGGATCAGATAGGTAACAAGGAACATAATGAGTATATAGATATATGGATTGTTTCTTGTTTCAGACATGGTTCGGGTCCTCCTTTTTTATTGTTTTTTCTTTGGTATCCGTCGAGTTTTCCTGTTCTTCGGAAATCGGGCAGAAAACAGCAGCGGCTCCGGAAAGCAGCACCGTAAGCAGAATGATACGGGTTCCGGAAGAAAGACTTGAAACAAGCGGAAGTTTGCTGCACGCAAAGCTCAATGCCATGGACAGAAGAACCAGCACACGTACTACCGTATTTCTTCTGGCCGGGGGCATGATAATGGCCAGAAACATACCGTACAAAAGCACACCAAGGGCTGATACAACATTGGCAGGAAGCACATTGCCCATGATCACACCGAGACAGGTGCCAAAGGCCCAGAACCCCAAAGCATTGACTGCAAGACCATAATTATAGAACGGATTGAGTTTTCCCGGCACGGTCACAGACGCACCAAAGATCTCGTCCGTCACACAGAAGCTGACCAGCAGCCGATGATAAAACGGTGTCGAAGAGGAAAATTTCTGACTGAGTGCGGCCGACATTAAAAGATAACGGGCATTTACGATCAGACTGATCACAGCCATCTCAACATAGGCCGCGTTGGATGCAATAACCGTAAAACCGGCGTATTCACCAGCCGATGCATTGCACAAAAAACTTGTGAGTGTAGCTTGAAAGGCGTTGAGTCCTGCTGTTTTGGCAGCGATGCCCAGCGCAAATGAAACGGCAAAATACCCTGCCGCAATCGGGATCCCGTCATAGAGACCTTTTATAAACCATTGTCGATTCTGACTGCCGCAGGAAACGGACAGAGATTCAGAATATTTATCTTCAGCGGCGCATGGTCCGCCTGCATTGTTCGCCGATATATTTCCCATTTTATACTCCCTTATTGTTCAAAAAGTATAACCGAATTTCATAGAATTGTTAATAGTTATACCATATCAGGAAAGCATGACAGAAATAAAAAAAAGTGGATGGAGCATGCATTCCATCCACTTTATCTTTTTTCAGGTCATCGGTTCAGGCAAACGCCATTGGCGTCAAACTGATAATTCTGACCATTGATCTGATGTACACCGGTGTACATGATACCGCATGCAGCACCTACCTGTGACTCTAAATAATACCACTTGCCGTTTGCATTAAGCCAGCCGGTATGCATAAATCCATCCGGATCAAAATAGTACCAGTAGCCATTGATCTTTTTCCAGCCCTGATTATATGGAACTCCATTTACCAGGAACTGCCATTTGTAGGTTACCCGGTTCCAGCTTCCATCCGCACTTGTGGCCAGAGCGCCGCGATAATAGTTAGCGGAACCGGCAGAATTCAGATTCTGTGCAAAGTTTCCATCGTTTACCGCCTTGTAATCCGAAAGGAAATCCCACCGATCCTCTTCATAGTCCGTGGTATCCACCGGATATCCCGTCTGCTTCCAGTCACCGTTTGCAATGTTATAAAAACGGGAATCATTGTAATCCGGCATGGTCTTGACTTCCACTTTCAAGGTGCCCGGTTTTGCACTGTTGATATAGCCTGTCACGTCAAGGTAATTATTGGTTGTCTTCGTAGAGGTCTTGGCCTTTTTATTGGCATTGTCGACATAGCTGATCTGAACCTTGTAGCCATCGGTATAAGCTTTCAAATTATCCCAGCGGGCAATGCCGTCTGTGCCAATGACAGCGTCCTGGGCAGCCATGGCGTCCGAAGCAATCGCACGAACGGCAATTCCCACCTGACCATCTGCACTGCTTTTCTGATAACCGGAAATGTTGAGACTCGTTTCCTTGGTCGTTTTATGCACAAGCTGGGTCTCTCCATTTTTCTTTGGATAGCTGATCAACACTTCATATTTTCCGGCATAAGGAACACTGTTCCAGCTTGCGGTGCCGGCAGCTGTATTCAGCACAGGATTGGCATCCATAAGAATATACAGCGGATATACCTGTAAACGTCCCGAGGCTTCCGCATTGTCCACCGACACACTGTCTATATAGGTACTGCGAATGCCGGTTCCGCTGATCTTCAGATCATCATCCAATGCTTCATTGTCGGAATGGATGACCACCGGAATCGTGGCCGGATACATTGGATTTCCATTATTGATCACCTGTGGTGTACCGAAAACCACACTGACATCCTCATCCTCTTCCACCTCATAATCCGGGTAGAAGCATACGCCATGCTCGGATGGCTCGGTAATATTGTCAAGATCCGCATTGATTTCAAGATTACGAATCATGGCAAACGCCGGTACCGCAGTCAGAATACTCATGGCCCCCAGCGCCGCTGTAAATGCGAATAACTGCTTTTTCATATCATCTGCTCCTTTCCATTGAGCGAATATTCATTCTCATCTATCCCTTCGTCTCCCTGCGGATTTCTAAAAGCTTCCATTGCAATCCGACAGGGAAATGTCAGATTTACGCCATACTGAAAAGGCCTTTCAGTGTCTTCCAGATAGAAACAAACACGGTACTGATGCGCTGGAACAGAGTCGTAGACTTTGCCGCTTCCTCCGCATCAAGAATCTCATCTTCGTCCTTGTCTACTGTAATTTCCTGAGAACGGGCGATAATAGAAATATTGCTAGGCTCTTCATTCTTGTCGCTTGTCAGTGATACCTTCGGTGCGTCCGGATCCATGTTGAGGAAGTTATTGTCTGCTTCCTCCTCATCCAGCTTGTCATTGATCGTCTTCCGAAGATGACTGCCGGATTTTTTGAGATTGGAAGTATTATTCACGAGATCCTTTCCGTTGCTTACCGCTTCACCGGCGGCCTTCAGACCTTTATCTGCCGCACGGTTCAGATCCGGCTCTGCGGAGCGAAGCGTATTATTGATGACCTGAAGCGTAGAGGAAGTATCCTGTGACGTCTTTTCAATCTGCTCCAGCAGCGTACTGCTGTCATTCAGCGTCTTCTGCACATCTCCGTAATAGCTGTTCATAACGCCAATCAGACTGTCAATGTCGCCAATTAAATCGCGAATACTGTTAAGGCTTCGGGCTGCCTGGAACGAAACGGCGCCGCCATCCTCCATGACGTTTTCAATCTGCGAAATGACACTGTTGATCTTCGTTACAAGCTTTTCGTCCAGAAGATCACCGTTTTCATCTTCCAGCGCAGAAAGTTTATCCGACA
>ONLM01000043.1 GCA_900318695.1 uncultured Eubacteriales bacterium
AGCTTGGTTCCAAGCAGATTGTTGATTGCAGAAACGGTGCACTTTACAACAGATGGTTCACGCTTGACCGGATATACATCGATCATGCCACCGACAACTTCGCCGGCGCCAAGCTGTTCAATGAGAGCACAGGCACGGTTGATGGCACGTTCGGCGAGGTTTGGATCAAGACCTTTTTCAAAATAGGCAGATGCATCGGTACGATCACCGATCTTACGTGCACTTAAACGAATATTCGTGCCGTTAAAGGTAGCCGCTTCAAAGACCATGGTCTTTACGGAATCTGTGATCTTTGAGTTTTGACCGCCCATAATGCCGGCTATGCCGATAGCCCCCTCCGCATCATTGATCATGAGAACGGTATGATCCAGTTTTCTGATCTGCTGGTCCAGAGTCTCGAAGGTATCGCCATCCTTTGCACACTTGACAATGATCTTTTTGCCACGAATCAGGTCATAATCATAGCTGTGCATCGGCTGACCGTATTCCAGCATAACATAGTTGGTAATGTCCACAATATTGTTAATCGGACGGATGCCTGCGGAAGCAAGACGGATCTGCATCCATTTTGGTGAAGGAGCAAGCTTAATATTCTTTACCATTCTTGCTGTATAGCGAGGGCAAAGTTCACTGTCTTCGACAGAAACAGAAAGATAGTCGTGAATATCCTCGCTGTTTCCGGATTTTTCTTCCTTCGGCATAACAAATGTCTTGCCAAAGGTAGCTGCAGCTTCACGTGCGATACCAAGTACAGAGTAGCAATCAACGCGGTTTGATGTGATCTCGTACTCATGAATAGCATCGTTAAGACCCAGAAGTGTCGGAGCATCCTGTCCAGGCTCAGTCCCCTCCGGGAAAATATAAAGTCCGGATTCCGGAGCTTCCGGATAGAATTCACGGCTGGAGCCCAGTTCCTCGATGGAACACATCATACCGTATGATTCTACTCCACGCAGTTTACCCGCCTTGATCGGAATACCATCTTCCGGAAGCGGACCGCCGTCATGACCGCCGGCTACTTTACCGCCGTCTAAAACAACCGGAACGACATCGCCCACTTTCATGTTGCTGGCGCCGGTTACGATCTGAAGAAGTTCCGGCTTTCCGATGTTTACCTGGCAGATGACAAGTTTTGTTGCATCCGGATGCGGCGTAATGGATTCAATACGGCCGGTTACGATCTTATCCAGATTTTTATTTAAAATTTTGCAGGTTTCGACTTTGGTACCGGTTAAGGTTACGGCATCCGTCCATTCCTTTGGTGTGCAGTCAAGATCAGGAACATATTCTCTGATCCAATTCATAGATGTATTCATAGTGTATATTTCCTCTTCTAATAATATGATGTGAGTGACTTTCACTCATTTATGATGCGCAGTTCGCACACGCAATTCGATTAGAACTGATTCAGGAATCGTGTGTCGTTTTCGTAAAGAAGACGCATGTCGTCGATTTCGTATTTCAGAAGAGCGATACGTTCAAGGCCTACACCAAAGGCAAAACCCTGATATTCATTTGGATCAATGCCGCACATTTCAAGTACATGTGGATGAACCATACCGCAGCCCAGAATCTCGATCCAGCCTTCTCCCTTGCAGAAACGACATCCCTTTCCACCGCATTTGAAGCAGGATACATCTACCTCGGCCGATGGCTCTGTGAATGGGAAGTGATGAGGACGGAGCTTTGTTTTGGTATCCGGTCCAAACAGTTCCTTTGCAAACTTATCCAGAGTTCCCTTAAGGTCAGCAAAGCTTACATGTTTGTCAATAACCAGTCCTTCGATCTGATGGAAGGAAGGAGAATGGGTTGCATCAACCGCATCGGAACGGAATACACGTCCCGGGCAGATCATACGGATTGGAAGCTTGCCTTTTTCCATTACACGAGCCTGTACGGAAGAGGTTTGTGTACGAAGAAGAATATTTTCATTGATATAGAAGGTATCCTGCTCATCTCTGGCCGGATGTCCTGCAGGAATGTTAAGCTTTTCAAAGTTATATTTATCCAGCTCTACTTCCGGACCCTCTACGACTTCATATCCCATGCCTATAAAGATACGCTCTACTTCTTCCATAGCCTTGGTATTCGGATGAGCATGTCCATATTGCATCTTCTTTGCAGGAAGAGTTACGTCAATCGATTCAGAAGCAATCTTTGCAGCTTTTGCAGCTGCCTCAAACTCGGCAAGATGCTTTTGAATTTCAGTCTCTACCTGTTCACGTACGGCATTGACCATTTGCCCAAACTGCGGACGTTCCTCAGCAGGAAGATCCTTCATGGATTTGAGAAGATTTGTGATTTCACCTTTTTTTCCAAGGAACTTTACCTTAAGATCATTGAGATCTTTCGCATCCTTGGCGCAAGAGATGCCTTCCTCGACGAGCTTCTTAAGCTCTTCCAGTTTACTGTTTTCCATAGTTGTCTCCTAACTCTTCCACTGCCAGGGTCGCAGATGGAATTTATAAATTATGAAGCAAAAAAAGCCCCTATGCGTATATACGCATAGGGACGAATTATCGCGGTACCACCCTTGTTCCTGACCATAAGGCCAGACACTTTGCTCTGCTTAACGCGCAGCCACGTTCTGAACTACCGGGAAGCATGCTTCCGTTCACCCAGAAGACTCCGGTGGGAAAATTCATCAAAAGACAGCCTAGACCGCTCACAGCGCATCACGGTCACTCTCTGGAAGCTATGATTTCTGACTACTGAACACCATCAATGTCTTGTCATATAAGTTTGTATATGAGCGTTTTGCTATTTTCAAAACTTTATTAAGTTTATTTCTTTAGTCCGTAAAAGTCAATACCAGAAAAGCAGGTTCCATAGGAACCTGCTTTCTTTGAAAAATATCTTTAAGAAGATGAATTACTTAGAAGCTGGAGCCTGGAATGCAAGTGGAGTTGCACCAGTCATAGCGTCCTCAGCGATCAGGCTGATAGGTACTGTCTCAAAGTGAAGAGTATTGAAGGAACCCTCACGGCCGGACTCTGTCTTGTACTCAAGAGTGAAAGTAGCCTTCTCTGTCTCAGAAGCATCCATAGTCTCTGAAACATCTACAGAAGCATCATTCTTAAGACCAGACTCGGCATAGTTTGTACCCTTGTCTGAAGAACCTACAGCATAAACATAAAGTTCAGTTACGTTTTCGCCGGTTGTGTTGTAGATGGTGTATGTGCAGGTCTGTGGACCGGTAGGAGCAGTTGTCTCCTCTGCAGCAGCAGTTGTCTCTGCAGCAGTTGTAGTTTCAGCGGCAGTTGTAGCAGCAACTGTGGTCTCAGCAGCAGTCGTTGCAGCAGCGGTTGTAGCAACCGGAGTTGAGCTTCCGCATGCAGAAACAGCCATAGCCATCATAACACTTGCAGTAAGTACAGCAAATTTTTTCATAATGATCTCCTCTTGTGCTTCGGTTTGCGTATCGGCCTGTATAAATTCGTAGAAAGCCGTAAAACCGGAACTAAATTAACATGACAGCCCCTGTTGGGGCAACGAAACCTACTATACCACGTAACGGAGATAAGTCAAACACAATTTAAGCGTTAATAATTAACTTTTCATAAATAGGAAACCATTGTTTCCAGTCTGCATTTTCCTTCCGGAACAGAATAATGTATCAGTGGAATCCGGGTTTTCGGATAGAGCAGATTGGTATTCGGATCCGGCGTCAGAATTTCTGCAAATCCATGAAGGGCATCGCTGCTTTCCTGAGAAACACGGCAATATCCCACAGAAGAATGAAGTGCAGCATAGTTTTCCGAATTGTCTGCATCATTGACAACGGTAGCGATCGTATCGGACTCTACCGGTACGGAGAATCCGGTGTCGTAGGCTTCGATTGTCTCACCCAGAAGATTTTCTATTTCGTGGATTCGTATATGCCCTTTTTCTGTCGGGAGTATCGTCGTACATACATTGAGACCAGGAAATGGAGACCAGTGCATGACAATGTGTCCATCATCTATCTGAAATCCAGGCTCTGTCTGGTTTTTTACCAGAATGAGTCCATGTAGTATAAAAGCCAGCGTGGAATCCGGGGCATTTTCCGGAAGACTGTATTCCGAACGTGCAATGCTGAAGGAAAAAGCACTGGAATAGGCAAACTTTGAATATTTTTCAATCATATGCCCATGGCCGCTGGCATCGGTTTTGCCGGGTACAAGTGCCACGACCTGCCGGGGATTTACAGCAGATCGCTGCATGATCATTGGCACATTGGACAGGAATTTTTTTAAAGGAAGGGGCGGCATGGGCGCTGCTTCACATTTCCAGAACGGATCTTCCTTTGGAATCCCCAAAAACAGGAAGGCCATGAGTGCCCAATACGGACTTCCCGGGCCATTGTAGGACTCTGACATTTGAAGATTCGGATATCCATATCCGATACTCAGAATGCCTGCATTATCATAGATCGGCCGCTGCAGCCAATCATGAAGATTGCGGTACAGAATTCCTTTCATGATCGGAATCGGAAGAACTTCAACATGCAGAAAAAGGCAGACAGACCAAAAGGCAGCGGATGCAAAACGATAGGTCATGGAACGACCATAGGCAAATGCTGCGCCGGAATCGCTGAACCAGAACTGGTAGTCTTTAGCAAAACACAGGGCACGAGTGTGGTACCGTGCACAGCGTTCCGGATCCTCTTCGTTCATGAAATGCCGGTACAGCAGGCCGAAGGTGAGCATGACATAGGGATTGTAATAATCCTTATCTCCGCCATTTCCGTCATTGTACCATCCACCGGCATCATAATAGCTGTCTATAAGAGAAAGACCCTTTTGCAGTTCTGTCTCGCTGTATGGAAGCCCCAAACGTTTTAAAGCCACGTTTGTCAGAATCGAGAAGAAATACCAGTTGCAGGCACAGCAGTCGTGCCGATTGATTTCATTGAGCCAGTCGGCAATCCGTGTCTTCTCCTCTTCCGAAAAATCATCAAAAACCAGAGAATGATCAAGCAACAAAAAAAGTGCCAATGCGGGCATTTCACAGAACTTCTGATCGAAGTCGTGACAAGGCCCCCAGTAGTCCGGATGTTCCGGATCCGTACCATGTCGCAGACCGTCTCGATAGAGAAGAAGGAATTTTTTCACTTCTTCATCCTGCAGTTCTTCTTTCTCTGCACCATAGAGAAACGGGGCAAAGCCCCAGAGTGGTCGGGCGAATGCCTCCATTTCCTGCGAAACCACTTCATAATGCGCATTGGTATGTCCGATCCGCAGTCGTCCGCCGCCTTCACTGTAGTGAGGATACAGTGGACGAAGCAGGTCCATCAGTATGGCGCGCCACTCTTCTCTTGTTGGATTCCAGGATTTATCTGACTTTTTTTCTTTTGTTTCTTTCATGAGCTTTCCCTGACTGTTCCTGCTGCCGGATGTACCTTCAGCATTTATTTCTATCTGTTTTCTTCTGCTTTTTGCTTTTTTTACTTCTGAACCGGTGTGCTTTGTCCGTCGGATTTATAGCCGAAATTCGGAATGGTATGCCAGCGATCCTTTAACCAGTGTGCGGCAAGTTTTGGCCGGCGTTCTCGGGTAAAAAGACCTTTTCGATTTCCATCGGCGCGGTAGACGCCTTGAATGGTATTAAAATCGGCAAAGGCCCACAGATGTTCCCCAATGAAAAAAGATCGGGTATCAAAAACTTCATCGATTCTTCGGTAATATTCTTTTTGAAATTCTTCCGTCCACATTTCGGCTACGCTGCCATGAAATCCAGGCAGTGTATCACATCCATATTCGGTTACCATAACCGGTTTTCCCTGTGCCGCCCAGAAATCGAGTTCCTGTTCCCATGCATAAACCGCCGAATCGAGATCACCGGACAGATTATACCAACCGTAATAGCGATTGATGCAGACGACATCCATGGTTCGTGTCACAAGGTCGCGGGTATAATCATTCTGACAGCAGACAAAGGTAACAGGACGGTCTGCAGGATCTTCTTTGTGGGTGAATGCATAGAGTTCACGCCAGTATTCGTAAGCAGATTCCGGAAAATTTTCCGTATCCGGTTCATTGCCCATGGACCACATAATAACAGACGGATGATTTTTATCCCGCTGAATAAGATCATGAAGGACCGTCTTATGGTAATCTTTGATCGGGAAGGTATACGGATCCATGTGCGGTCCTGCGCCAATGCCTACGGCCGGAGTCTCATCGATAATGACGATACCTTCTTCATCACAGAGACGATACATTTCTTCGGCATAAGGATAATGACTGGTGCGGAAGCTGTTGGCACCGATCCAGTGAAGAAGACTGATGTCCTTTACATTCAGGACGTCATCGGTGCCGCGTCCGTGAATATAAAAATCTTCATGCTTTCCGAAACCTTTAAAGTAAAACGGCTTTCCGTTGATTAGAAAACGAGTGCCCTCAACCGCCACTGTTCGGATGCCGGTTTTTTCACTGTATTCATCTTTTCCGTATCGTACGCGTACGGTATAAAGATATGGTGTTCCCGGATACGGTTCCCAGAGTACCGCGTCCGGAATGCAGAGTGTACCCTTACGGCTTCCTACTGCACGGGCTACGACTTCACCGTCTGCATCCAGAATCTCCACGCAGAGATTCAGCTTGAGTTCCTCTGTGCGGATGTCACTCTCCTGATGTAAAGGCTCGGCAATTCTATCCCGTGTCGTGCATTTCGGCCCGGCAAGTTCGATTTCATAATGAAGAATGCCATCATGTCCGGATGCTTTTTTACGGATGTCCGGTACGAGTGTAATATCTTTAATATAGGACATCGGAGTGGTATAAAGGCGGACATGCCGTTGGATTCCGGCATAATTAAAGAAATCAAAATTAGGAAGATTGACGGTACCGCGATGTTTTTTGGCAGCCTGTACGGCCGGCACCTGTGCATTGTCGGAACCGAAAAAGGCCGTCCCCTCTTCGTTTCCGACGGGAAGGGTACTGTGATCGATCCGGTTGTCAGAGCAGACCGTTAAACGAAAGGTTTCTCCGGCCGAAACATAGTCGGTGATTTCGACTTCAAACGGCAGAAAACCGCCGCGGTGCTCTGTGATTTTCTTTCCGTTCAGATAGATTACGGCATCATGCGTAACGGCATCAAAACGAAGAAAAAGACGCTGTCCCTGATAAAAAGCCGGTATGGTACAGAAACGCTGATACCAGGCTTTTCCGGTATGATTCCGGTAGGCAGGGTCTTCCCGCTGGTCGTTGTAGGATGCCGGTACATACAGTTTTTCTGCATCGTCCGGGAATCGGCTTTCCCAGTGTTCTGCCAATGCTTCTCCATGATCTAATTTAAAATCCCAAAGGCCATCCAGAAGTTCGATGGCACGGGATGCATTTTCAATAGGATACATAATAACCTCCCCATTACCAGTAGATATTCCAGCCCGGATTGTGCAGACGGTTTAGTGCCTCCATCCAGTAATAATCGCCCCAGATGACACATTCATCAACGCCTTCCGGAGTACAGGTGTTATACGGACTTTTTTTACTGTAGGTTCCATGCAGAAGAACGCCGTTGGACATGTGCGGATCGGTTACACGGTCATGATCGTACAGAGCCTTAAGAAGTTTTTTGGCATAGCTGGTGTAGCGCACGGCTTCGTCTTCTTCTCCGTTTTCCCGGAGATATTTACTCATTTCAAGCATACCGCAGGCGGCAATGGCGGCGGAACTGGTGTCCCTCGGCTCCTGCTCTTCCATACCGTTTCCAAAACTCAAATCCCAGAAAGGACGAAGATCCGAAGGAAGGTGCTGCAGAAAATAATTTGTAACACGCTTAAAATAGGAAAGATATTCTTTCTGATGCGTATATTTGTAGGCGACGGCAGTGCCATAGACACCCCAGGCCTGTCCCCGCGCCCAGGCAGAGCCGTCCTTGTATCCCTGGCAGGTTGCTCCATGGGAAAATTTTCCGGTATTCATATCCATATAGACGGTGTGCCAGGTGGAATCATCCTCCCGGATTACATTGGCCATAGCCGTATGGATGTGTTGTTCGGCAATGTCCCGGTATTTGGAGTCTTTGCTTTCTTCGGAAGCCCAATATAATAATGGGAGATTTAGGAGACAGTCGATGATAAAACGGTAATTGTCAGCTTCGCCCATTCTGCCCCAGGCCTGAATGAATTTTCCGACAGGCTGAAAGCGGGTAATGAGCTGGTCTGCCGCGAGCAATGCGGCCTGCCGGCCTTCACGGGAACCGGTTAACTTATATGCCGCAACACAGCTTGGGCTGTAGAGAAAGCCCATGTCATGATGGTCAACATCATTCTTATCGTTTATGCGCTGCAGGAAACTTCGCACCTGTGCTTCTGCTTTTACTTTAAAAAAGTCCTTTGAGAAGGGGCCGGCAAGGTCCGCATTCTCATATGCCAACCAGACTTCCCCTGTGTAAAATCCCGCTGTCCAGTTTCGATTCGGCCCGGGTTCGTAGAAACGGTTTACACTGCAGGCATAAGGAAAAGCATTTCCAAAGGCGTTAAGGCAGTTTCCGATTTGTCGGATGCCGTCCGTCAGTGCTTCGGTAACTTCTGCATCCGTAATTTCTTTATATTGTGCGTCTTCCAGCATATTCATTGTAATCCAGGAATTCATATCGTTCTCTTTCTCTAAAAACAGTCATCCCCCACACGTGCAGCCGATGCACGCATAGGGGGAAGTACTTAACCTTTTACGCCGGTGGAGGCAATGCCTTCCACGAAATATTTCTGCAAACTCAGGAATACGACGAGAACCGGGATGAGGGACAGTACGGAAGCTGCCATGATCAGACCATATTCTGCGCTGTATTGTGAAATGAACATTTTTAAACCGATCTGGAGTGTTTTCTTCTGCTCGGATGTCAGATAAATGAGTGGTCCGAGGAAATCGTTCCAGGTATTTACAAAAGTAAAGATGGTCAGAGTACTTAAAGCCGGCTTGGATAATGGAAGCATGATACGTAAATAAATCTGATACTCGTTCATACCATCAATACGGGCCGCTTCGCAAAGAGAGTCCGGAATTCCTTCATAGAACTGACGCATCATAAATACACCAAAGGCAGTGAACGCCTGCAGGATAATGATGGCCAGATGGGTGTCGGCAAGTCCGAGCTTACGCATGAAAAGGAACTGCGGAACCATGTAAGACTGCCATGGCACAGCGATGGTTGCTACATAGGCAAGGAACAGTACATCTCTTCCCTTGAAGCGGAGCTTGGAAAAGGCATAGGCCGCAAAGCTGGAGGTCAAAAGCTCAAAGAAGGTTACGATCAAGGTGAGCTTTACGGTATTTTTCGTAAAAATCAGCAGTGGAATCTTGGTCCAGATATCGACATAGTTGGCAAATCTAGGTTCATATCCGATCCACTGATACGGAATGACAAAAATATCTTTGTTCAGCTTTAAGGAAGCTGTGATCATCCAGACAAATGGAACCAGCATAAGAAAAGCCAGAAGAAACAGGATGATATAGATAATGGTTTTACCGATACGACGGTTAACGGTGATGCTATTCATGAATGTTCTCCTCCCCTTTTAATCATTTGCATAATTCTTTTCGCCACGGAACTGAATCAGTGTAATCGTCAGTACGATCAGGAAGAGAATCAGAGAAGCTGCAGAGGATGTGCCAAGTTTCCAGTTACGGAAAGCTTCTTCATAAATGTAATAAACCAGTACGATGGCCGATTTGTTGATAACGCCATTAGAACCGCCTGCCAGCATATATACGATGTCATATACCTTGAAACAGTTAATGGTCAGCATGATGATGACAAAGAAGGTCGTAGGCTTGAGCTGCGGTACGGTAACATACCGGAAACGTTGCCATGCATTGGCACCGTCCAGACCGGCTGCTTCATAAAGTTCTCCATTGATTCCCTGAAGACCGGCCAGATAAATGACCATGTAATATCCCATGTTTTTCCAGATTGAAAACATGATGATGGTCATCATGACCGTTTTGGGTGCTGCTGCCCATTTCATGGCCGGCATATGAAAGACATTTAGAAGAATCTGATTGACGATACCGCCCTTGGCCGGTGTGAATAACATATTCCATACGGCAGCAACGGCTACGAGAGAAGCAACATACGGGAAGAATGTGACCGTACGGAAAAAGTTACGGCCGTGAACCTTTTGATTCAGTAGGATTGCCAGAGCCAATGCAATGATTAAGGTTAACGGAACGGTAAAGATTGCATAAACGATGGTGTTTTTCAGTGAAGCGATAAAACGGGCATCAGAAAAGATATTGATGAAATTCTGAATACCGACGAATTTCATGGGATTGTTGCCGTCCCACTCCATGAACGCCATGATCATTGCCAGAATGATCGGTCCAAAGGTGAAAACTGCAAATCCGATAAAGTTCGGAGCGATGAAACTGTAAGCGACCAGTGCTCTTTTTCGCTGTCTGCGCCGGTTGTTTTGTTCTGCTTCTGTCAAGATTTGTGTGTTTGCCATGTTGTTCCTCCAGTATGACTATGTCTAACGGATGCTTTAACATAGAAATCTGTCTTTTTCCGGACAGGTTTCTGTGTACAAGAATCAAAAAATGCCCGGCCTGGGATGGCTCCTAGGCCAGGCATACATTAGAAGGATTTTAATGAAAGAAAAAATAGAATTTTTAAATCAATCGTATTCAAACAAAGGAAGCATTATCCCTGAAGGATAGCCTGAACACCATCATTCATAGCCTGAACACCATCGTCGATGGTTGTAGACTCACTCATGATCAGGTCATGCTGCTCGTTAAGAACGGTTTCAATCTCGGATGACTTGTCGTTTGCAGGCATCTCAAGGTAAGTATGGCTTGTGATCAGAGCATCCTTGGAAGTATCGTCCTTAGGAAAACCATCCATAGAAGCGATGGAAGAAACGATGTTCTCATTTGTCATTGCAGGAATGTTTCCTGTCTTTGCAAGAACCTCGGCACCCTCTTCGCCTGTAACAAACTTGATGAAATCCCATGCAGCGTCCTTATGAGGAGCAGAGGTAGGAAGAGCCAGTGCTGTAATGGTTGCCAGAGTAGAACCGGCCTCTACACCCTCTGCGTGAGGATACTTGACCATGCCCCAGTTTGTGCAGCCGGTATATTCGCCGGACTTGATCTTGTTGATCAGAGTAGAAATGAACCAGGAACCCATGTTAAGCATACCGACATTGCCCTGTGCAAATGCATCGGAGTAGTGAAGACCCTGTGTCTTAAGGGTGGCATAATCCATGCATACGCCATCTTTCTGCTGATTGAGAACCATCTCGTAATATGGCTTTGTGAAGTCGTAATTGCCGCCGACAATGGTATTCTTACCATCCAGAATACCATCGAGCTGAATGGTGGATCTCCAGGTGTGGTAATGTGCGCCGTAAACTTCCTGTCCCGGAGTGGTATTGGTGATCTTACGGGCAAGTTCGTCGTACTGCTTCCATGTCATATCATTGGTAGGATATGCAACGCCGGCCTTGTCAAATACGTCCTTGTTGTAGTAAAGAACCCAGATATCGGAACGGAACGGAAGCTCATAAAGCTTGTCGTTAATGGTTACCTGATTGGTAATGCCATTGTACTTGCCAAGGTCAATGCCGTCGGCTTTGATCTTTTCATCGAGTGGCTCGAGAACACCCTTATTTACAAGAGTCATGTAACCCGGAACATCCTTGATGGTTACAACATCGAAATCCGATCCAGAACCGGAAAGCTGTGTACCGAGTACAGTAGAATAATCGGTAGAGCCAAGGTCAACCATTTCGATCTTTACATTCGGATGCTTGCTTGTATATGCATCAATGAGTGGCTGATAGTAGCTTGTAGAGGAAATATCCCACAAAGCCCACTTTAAAGTCACCGCTTCATCACCGGACGCTGCCTCGGTCTTTGCTGCTTCGGTTGTAGAAGCCTCGGTTGCAGCGGCTGCCGTTGTCTCTCCTGCTGCAGCGGCCTGTGTCTCTGCCGGCTTGCTTCCGCCGCATCCGGCCAGTGAAGCAGCGACCATGCTTGCTGCAAGAATGGATCCAAGAATTCGTTTCTTCATGTTTTACCTCCCATATGCGGTGCCTTTCACCGCATTGCTTTTAGATTGATTTTATTGTAGAATCTCAATGTTGTTAAATAAATGCATTTATTTCGCCTGTAGCTAGACTTTTTTAGTGATATTAACGAAATATGTATTATTTTTATATAATGATGTAAATTTTTTACCACATGGGAGACAGCATGCGTAATCAGGAAAAACAAGTTCATGAGCTTTTGCAGCACCCGCATTCCATCCGTCTGCAGATCATACTTTGGTCTATGGGGTTTGCAACAATGGTTGCATTGGCCGTTTCCATCATGAGCTATGGGTATCTGCAGCGGTCCCTCAAGTTAAATCAGGAGCAATCCACGCGAATCAATCTGCAGCTTTTGCGTGCGGAAATTGACCGGAGTCTGGACAAAACCATTACCTTTGCAAACTGGACCCGTGTGGACCCGACGATTTCGACTTATCTTTCACAGATGGTCAAGGCAGAACGCCTGGCGGAATCCGGAGAAAATGCTAATTCCGAAAATTCTGCAGGACGGATCTTTAAGGATTATCGCAAGCTATCTCTTTCTACCTGGGAACATTTCAATAATGAATATAATTCTATGGGAACAACGGAATATATTCAGCGGGCGGTCGTTGCAACACCGAAAGGAAAGCACTTTCTGCAGTCGGTGCAGAATTCTTCTGTGAATTCATCCATAGACCTTGCAGAAAAGCTGATGAAAACACCGTATTTTGACACGCTTCTCCAAAATCAGGATTATCGATTTATCGGTATTTGTAAAAACCCTTTGAACGAATTTTATAATACGGAAATCATCCCCCTCGTCCGTCCCATTACTTCTGTGTCCAGTTCGGATGTCGTAGGTTTTGTTTATCTGGAAATTTCTCCTAAAATCATTACGGATGCATTTGACTCTTTCAAAATGGAATCCGATGCGGCACTGTATATCACCATTGGAGAAGGCCACAGCTATCTGTATAAGGACGGTGTTTTAAGGGAACATTCTCTGCCGGAAAATACCATTTCGACGGATCTCAGTACGCCCGGTTTTCAGCTTTCGATTCTTCCGTCGGAAGCCATGGCCGCTTCCCGCAGCCGGCATTATTTCTACACGGTATGTTTTATCTTTCTGGCTATCGCTTTCTCCGGTTTCTTTCTGGTCATGTCTTTGAGTCGCAGCATTACACGTCCGATTATTCGGCTTCTGGAACATTTAAAGGCAGTCGGCCAGGGTGATTTCCGCCGGGACCGAGAGATCGAGTGGGATAATGAGCTTGGCGCCATAGGTCGCGGCATTAATGATCTTTCGGAAAATGTGAAGATGCTCATGGATAAAAAAGTGCAGGATGAAAAAGAACGGCAGGAACTGGAATATCAGATTCTGCAGTCGCAGATCAATCCGCATTTCCTTTACAATACGTTAAATACCATCAAATGGATGGCGACCATTCAGGGGTCTGACGGTATCGCAGATATGTCTACCGCACTTTCCAGATTGTTGAAAAATATTGCCAAAAGCCGTGAAAATCTGATCACGCTTCGGGAAGAGCTCAGTCTGGTAAAGGATTATTTCACGATCATGAAATATCGCTACGGCGGTACGATCGACATGGAGCTGGTCATTACAGACGATTCCGTCTATGACGCCAGAGTCAATCGTTTTTCTCTCCAGCCAATCGTGGAAAACGCCATTTTCCATGGCATTGAGCCGAAAGGCGGTACCGGTATAATCCGCATTACGGCGGAACGTATGGAGCAGGAGGACGGACAGATACTTCTTGTAATTAAAATATGGGACAATGGTATCGGCATGGATCAGGAGCAGATTCGGAACGTTCTGAATGGGGATGCCGAGTTGTCCAATGACTTTTTCCGCCATTTGGGTGTGTCTAATGTCAATCGGCGGATCAAGCACAGCTTCGGCAGTCTTTACGGAATTTCCATTCTGTCGGAACCCGGTGAGTATACGGAGACCTGCTTTACACTCCCCTACCGGACAGAAAAAAACAATACAGAGATAGAGAGTAGAATTTAGTATGAAATATCAGATTTTAATCGTAGATGATGAACCGTTGGTACAGGTTGGACTCAAATCCATGCTTTCCAGAGAATTTGAAGAAATTGAAATTCTTGGTACTGCTTCGAACGGAAGAGACGCTCTGACAATGATTGAAGAAAGACGTCCGGACATAGTCATTGCCGACATTAAGATGCCGATCATGACAGGACTTGAATTGATTCGGGAATCTGAAAAACGTTTTGGCGCTGTTCCGGCTTTCATTATGCTTACAGCGTATGAAGATTTTCATATGGTTCGACAGGCGCTTGCCAGTCAGGCCGTGGATTATCTTGTGAAGATTGAACTGAATTCCGAAACGCTGCACGATGCGATACAGCGTGCCATTCATCGTGTTGATCAATATAAAAAGCTCAACAGCTGGAAGGAACAGAAAACAGTTGATAATCAGCAGCTGGAATCATTCCGTCAGAAGTTTATGCTTAGGATGCTGAATCGGCTTTTTACAAGCAAAGAAGAGCTGGAGGAACAGGCGGCGGAACTGAAAATGGACTTCCACTATAACCGTTATATCGCCGTTTATGCGTCCATGCAGAAGGATCTCACGCATCCGGCGGAAAAGGAACAGAATCTTACGCTGTTTTCTTCCTGCTTTTCCATGTGCGGGGAGATTCTAAACCGCTATGCCCAGCATTATATGTTTTCCAATGATCTCCGGCATTTTACGGCAATCTTCTATTTTAAAGAAGATCAGCCGGTGGCGGACCGGATGCAATCGATTCAGGAAGCTTGTTCCAATGCGCATACCATGATTCGGAATTATTTTAATGTTCCGGTTACCTTTGGCATAGGAACTGCCGTTGCCACCGCCCTTGATATCGCAACGTCCTTTGAAGAAGCAAAATCCGCAGAAATGCAAGCGGATGAGCAGAATGCCGTTCGGATGTTCAGCCATATTGTAGGCGCCAACCGTCGGTCCGGAAAAGATAAACTGATCCAGACGATTCAGGATTATATTGATGAAAATCTGAATGGAAAGCTGCAGCTGAATGAAATCGCAGAAGCCTTTGGACTGTCTCCGGCCTATCTTTCGGTACTGTTTAAGAAAAATACGGATATCGGCTTTTCGGAATATGTTTATACGAAAAAGATAGAAAAAGCAAAGGAGCTTCTGCTTTCGGATGACATGAAAATCTATGAAGTGGCTGACACGCTAGGATTTGAATCGGCATACTATTTTTCAAAAGTGTTTAAGAAAGTGGTAGGCTTAAGCCCGCGTGAATTTATTCAGTCGAAAATTGAAGAATAAGAAAAGCATGTGAAGTCTGAATATTCCTTTTCAGACTTCACATGCTTTTTTCTTAATGTATTTCTATGCAGAGACCGGCCGGGTGTGATTTTACGAGAATACGATATACGGTTTCCGGCCAGGCGAGACGCAGACGGCCGTCCTGCACCGGAATGCTTTCTATCGTAATATCTTTTGCATTTGTAAATTGAAGAGTGAGCTTTCCGCCAATTCGAACAGTTGCCGTCTCTTTTTCATATTCCGGCGTTTCTGCCGTCATAAAGCTTAATACAGGAAGAAGATCGCTTTGATAATGATCTTCCAGTGTAATACCGGAATGCTTATGGAAACGGATGATCCGCTGTACGGAACGGATTCTGGCGTCCCCATAGGCATCGGACAGTTCCATGGTAAGCTGGCTCTCCGATTCATTGTGCGTATAGATTACA
>ONLM01000106.1 GCA_900318695.1 uncultured Eubacteriales bacterium
CTTATGCGGATTCCTATGATGATTTTAATGCTTCATCTTATAGTTCCTCATCCTACGACGATACTTCTTATGGTAATGCATCCTATGACAGCAATTCGTCGTATAGCAGTTCGTCGTATGACAGCGGCTCATCCTATGACAATGCTTCCTACAATGACGCTTCTTATGACAGTTCGTCCTATGGAAACAGTTCATCCTATGATGACAGCGCATCTTATGGAAGCAGCTCATCCTATGACAGCAGTTCATCGTATGACAGCGGCTCATCTTACAGCAGTTCGTCGTATGATAGTTCTTCCTATAACACAGATTATGACAGCACATCTTCCGGTTCTGCAGATTCCTATACAGATTACGGAACTTCTTCCACTACCGATTCCAAGTCAAAGAAGACAACCGAATCGGTTCCGACCGCACCGACTTATACCGGATATTCCAGTTCCTTCGGTTCGGATAAATATTGATATAAAGTAAACACTTTATATAACATCCCCATAAAGCAGCCACCATTAAGCGTTCCCCTAAAGCGCGGTGGCTGCTTTTTTTTGCATCATTTTGCCAAGAAGCATGAATATTTTGCGATCTTTCTTCATACCTCTTGCAATTTTTTTGATAATCCTTTATATATAGATACTTAAAAATTTCGTTGTGTTTCGATTTACGGCAAAACGAAGACCGTCATCCGGGAAACACATTCCGTACACGTTCGTTTATTTAGGTATAGAAAGGATCTATTATGGAAGTCGATATGACAAAGGGGAATCCTTTTCCCATTATCCTGAAATTCATGCTGCCGCTGCTGATCGGCAATGTTTTTCAGCAGCTCTATAACATGGCCGACACGATCATTGTAGGACGCTTTGTAGGTCCGGAAGCCCTGGCAGCCGTAGGTTCAACCGGTACGATTATGTTTCTGGTACTTGGTTTCAGCCAAGGTCTGACCACCGGATTCACGGTTCTTACAGCCCAATGTTTCGGTGCCAAGGACATGCGCCGGGTAAAAAGGAGTGTTGCAAACGCGATTCTTCTGTCTCTGCTCGTTACGATTCTGACCACATTCCTCAGCGTCCTCAGCATGCGGCCACTGCTTCGCCTCATGAATACGCCGGCAAGCATTTTTGAAGATGCCTATACCTATATCGTAATCATCTGTTACGGCACATTAGCAAGCATCTTTTACAACCTTTTTTCCGCTTTTCTGCGTTCTGTCGGAAACAGTCGCATTCCTTTGTATTTTCTGGTTTTTTCCGCTGTTTTGAATGTAGGACTCGACCTTTTGCTGATTATAAATCTCCATATGGGGGTTGCCGGCGCCGGCGTTGCCACCATCATTTCTCAAGGTGTCTCCGCCATTCTCTGCCTGATCTATATCATCAAAAAGGCACCGGTCCTTTGGCCGGAAGAGAAGCGATTCTGGCACATTAACGGGCACGATACCCGCCACCAGATGACTGTCGGTATCCCGATGGCACTTCAATTTGCCATTACCGCATCCGGAACCATGATCATGCAGTCCGCAGTAAACCTTTTTGGTGCAACAGCCGTTGCGGCTTATACCGCTGCCTGCAAGCTTCAGAATCTCCTTACACAGGGCATGCCGGCTATGGGACAGGCCATGTCAACCTATTGCGGTCAGAATTACGGAAAAATGGATTATAAGCGTATCCAGTCCGGTGTAAAGGCCGCCCTTATCATTGAGGTGATTTATTCCCTCATTGCCATGGGACTTGCTTATGTGCTTTTAAACAGTACGCTGCACCTGTTCTTCTCTGGGGACGTTTCTACCGAAGAAATGCTCCCTTGGGCCGCTACCTATACTCACATCTGCCTTATGTTCTATATCCCGCTGAGTTTTATCTTCGTATTCCGAAATGCGATGCAGGGATGCGGATATGGCTTCCTTCCTATGATGGGCGGTGTTGTTGAACTAGTTGCAAGAGCAGTAACCGCTGCCGCATCCATGGCACTGTTAAGTTACCCTTTAGCTGTACTTTGTGATCCGGCCGCATGGTTTAGTGCCGCTGTTTTTACCGGCATATCTTTTATCCATGTCATGAAAAAAATCAAACGTACTCTTCCTGAACCGGCAGAATCCCTGTCATAACCGGCAATTCCGCAAAAGTGCGCCTATTTTCCACGGCATTTTACCGCCACTATCAAAATAGTGTTTTTAATAAGTTCTTCCTATAAGTGGTTATAGGAAGAACTTATTTCATTTATACGGCCTTTACAGATAAAATGAATTTTATGAAAAAAATGGCAGCCCTGTCACAGGCCAGCCACGAGGGGAAAGGATATGTAAGGATGAAAGCGTCATTAAACGATATTTTGAAAAAGAACGGCATAATGTTGATTGACGGCTCAATGGGATCTGCATTGGAAGAACTGGGTGCAAATCTTAATAATAAGCTGTGGACCGCCTGCGTACTGGCAGAAAACCCGGATATGGTCAAAACGGTACATCTAAATTATTTTCGTGCCGGAGCAGACAGTGGAATCACATGCAGCTATCAGGCGACCATTCCGGGACTGATGGCCAATGGTTACTCAAAAGAAGAAGCCGAGCAGTTGATCCGCCGTTCTGTTGAAATCTTTCTCAGCGCAAGAGAAGAGTGGTGGGAATCCGAAGGAAAGGCCGACGGAAGAGCATATCCTCTGTGCCTTGCCGGAATAGGACCTTACGGTGCTTATCTTGCGGATGGCTCAGAATATACCGGAAATTACAACATCAGCGATGCGGAACTGGATGCATTCCACCGTCATAGAGCTGAACTTTTATCCGCCGCAGGCGCTGACATTCTTCTGTTTGAAACGCAGCCTTCTTTGAAAGAGGTATTGATCGAAGCACAAATTGCCGAGGAACTGGAAAAGGATTACTGGATCAGCTTTTCCTGCATGGACGGAAAGCACACAAACAAAGGCGAAGCGGTCAGCGAATGCGCAAAAATACTTTCAAAAGATCATCCACACCTAAAGATGATCGGAGTGAACTGTACAAAGCCTGAGTACATCGTTTCTCTGATCGGCGAACTGAAAAAAGGCACGTCTCTGCCGATCGCTGTCTATCCAAACAGCGGCGAAACATACGACCCAACCACAAAGACCTGGACTTCCACACAAGGAAGCCTGGATTTCGGCGAGTACGCTCTGCAGTACATGATGGCCGGGGCCTCTGCTGTTGGCGGCTGCTGCACCACTGTAGACAAACATATTCGTCAGGTGGTGGAAGCACGTGCGAAGTATCTGGCAATGGGAAAGCCGACGCCAATGCGGGCTTTATGATTTTTCGTGCATGACCCATGGAGGTAAAAATGGAAAATGTGACACAGTTTTTTTATGCACTGGACGATTTCATGTGGGGATCCTGGATGACGATCCTCATTCTTGCTACCGGAATTCTTTTGTCGCTCCGATTCCGTTTCCGTTACCAGCGCTCCATCGTATTTAATTTTAAAAACACATTTGCAAAAATGCTTTCCGAAGGCGAAGGAGAAGGAACCATTTCCGGTTTCAAAGCCGCCTGTACCGCACTGGCAAACACGGTTGGCACCGGAAATATAAGCGGCGTTGCCACGGCGATTGTAAGCGGTGGTCCCGGTGCACTGATCTGGATGTGGATCTCCGCATTTTTCGGTATGTCAACCAAGGCATGCGAGATCATCATCGGACAGCGCTATCGTGAACATTACAAAGAGTCTATGAATGAATACATATGCGATCGTTCCTTTGTTCTGAAAAATGCATTCGGATGGAAGAAAGGAGCTGTCGTTCTGGCCGTTTTTTGCTTTGTTTTCGGCCCATGGACCTGTTCTGTGCAGACCGAAGCGGTAACCAGTTCCATCGCAGAAGCATTCCATATTCCAAGCTATATTTCCGTGCTTCTGATTGGCATCACCTGTCTGGTTACGATCTGGGGCGGCTTAAAGCGCATCTCTAATGTAATGTCCAAGGCCGTTCCTGTAATGGCAGTCCTTTACATCATCATGGGATTGGGGGTTCTGATCATGAACTACCGGGAAATCCCCGGCGTTGTTGCTCTCATCATAAAATCCGCATTTTCTCCCACAGCCGCCATGGGCGGATTTGCCGGGGCGACGGTGCGCGATGCCATTCAATACGGCGTTGCACGTGGGATATATTCCAATGATGCCGGCACGGGATACGGTATGATCGCACATGCCTCCGCCTGCACCGACCATCCGGTACGTCAGTCCTTGTGGGGCTGGGGTGAAATCTGTTTGGATACCTTTATTATATGTACCGTCACCGCCTTTACCATTATCATTACAGGTGCGTATTATACATCCGATGCAACCTCCGGTGCATTGACCACCATCGCATTCACAAAAGCCTACGGATCCATAGGCGGCAAAATGACCGCTGTTGCCATCGCGGTATTCGCCTGGACCACGATAATCGGTATGTATTACACCTGCGAAAAATCCGTCAATTATGCCTTTGGCGACACGGAAGCCAACCGGAAAATCCGTCCGGTATATATGATCTACTATATGGTGCCATGCGTAATTTTATACAATCTGGAAGCCGAAGCGCTTTGGGCCTTCACCGATGTTCTGTCCGCCATCTACGTTTTGATTACGATCTTCATCATCGTTGCAAGACATAAGGAAATTTTCCGACTGTTCGACGATTTCTGGGGACGATATCTTCCTGCGAAAACACGTGGTGAAAATCCGCCATTTGTCACATTTGACTGTAAGGAAAAAACCTGATTTAAAAAGACTCGTAAAAGTCAGAAACGTGCGCCGCCAGACGCACAGCAGAAGAGGGCTGCACCCAATGTACTCGGATGCAGCCCTCTGTTTTATATTTTTTATAGAATTAGAATTTATAGAAATAAAAAAAGCTGGTAACCGGAATCGGACCGGTGACCTCCGCACTACCAATGCGACGCACTACCGACTGTGCTATACCAGCTTGCTCTGAATTAGAACTTCTAGAATTTATCATAGCTTAATATTTATGTCAACAACTAATTTGATTTTTATCTATTATTTTCAAAATACAGCTTCATTCATCTGCAAAAGTCTACGAAAGCCATCTGCGAAAAGCTTTCTAAGGGTTATAATATTTATATTTCCAGTCGTAAATATAATTACTATAGAATATAATGAATCTGAAATTTTAATCTTGTGACCAGACGACCGGATCGTTCTGCTTGCACGTACTCCATCAATTCCGGTCACATGTAGAATGGGAAGGAACATGTTAAATAAAAGATTTCATCTGTCGCTTGCCTTATTGAGCGCAGCAGTTATTACCGCAGCAACACCAATCTCTGTTTATGCCGAAGAAACCACAGCGGCCGTAGAAACCGCAGCGGCTTCTACAGAAGCAGAAAGCAATGCCGAAAATGCCAATGGCGAAAGTACTGCCGAATCAGAACCCGCCGTTACAGAAGAAGCCACCAAGCTTGCAAAGGAAGCCGGCCTTCCGGACGGTGTACACTATGCAGACTATTACGTACTGGTAAGTCAGGACAGTGGTGCCACTATGATTCAGGAACCACAGGCCGGAAGCCCTGTCAGCATCAATCTTACCATCCCTAAGGGAACGCTTCTTCATATTGTAGGAGAAGTCATTGATGCCAATGGCCACGCCTGGGGTTACACCAAATACGCCGATCTTCGCGGCGGATTTCTGGATATGACAACATTGACCCGGGCCAATGTCCAAACCGCAAAAGAAGCCGCAGAAGCAAAGATCGCCGATCCATGGGGCGATCTCTTTACACAGGTCGACGGTGCCGGTACACCGGTATCTTTTAATGCCGTAGGAAAAGATGAGTTGGAAAGTGCCGCAGAATCCAAGGCAGAAGCAGAAGCGGATGCAGACGGCAACGTGACGACCGTTGAGACAAACGCAAATGGAGAAACCGTTTCCGGCGGCAACGTTATTGATGCCAGTCTCGAAAACAACGAAACAAAGGCTGCTGAAACAGACGAAAACGGAGAAACTATAGAAACAACCGAAGACGAATCCGCCTCTGAGGATACCAAAGGGGGATTTCATCTTGTTTCCTTCATCATAGGTGCCGTTTCCGTACTTGGCCTTGAAGTCCTTCTTGCAGCGATCATGCTTCTTCTTCGCAAACTCAAGGCAAAGAAAAGACGAAAGGCAGAGCAGGCCGCAGAAGGCGGAGAAGGAGAGGAAGATGCTCCTAAAAAGAAGAAAGGTTTCAGCCTGAAGCTTCCTAAAATAACAATAAAGAAGAAATAACTTCTTAATTTCATAAAAACGCGGGGCGCTGTACGAATGGTACGGCGTTCCGCGTTTTTTATACTCTTTATTCATAAAATTATTTTATGATACGCAAAAAGCTCTGGATAAAATCCAGAGCTTCATGCGGGAGATGGGACTTGAACCCACACGTCCTATCGGACACAAGATCCTTAGTCTTGCCTGTCTGCCAATTTCAGCACTCCCGC
>ONLM01000098.1 GCA_900318695.1 uncultured Eubacteriales bacterium
CGCTTCGTCAGCCGGAAAAACGTACGTTACAGCTTGTAAAAACCGCATTGATCCGTGCCGGCGTGGAAGAAGAATGTATTCGTGTAATCAGTCATACCGAGAGCTTTGCTCATTTCGTGCTTCATCAGGACAGCAATCTTTACAACCGCCTGGTAGGAATGTTTGAGCTTTCCAATCAATGCCTCTATTATTACGAGATGCAGGTATCCCGCGGCTCCAGAAAGTTTGTGCTGGTGGATTCCGAACAGGAAGAAGAAGCCTTCAATCTGGACATTCTGAAGACAACCTCCGGCGGAAAGATTGCCGATAAGATTCTGAGTTCTCTGGCCGAACGTGTAATCGGAAAGAAATATTACAGTGCCATTTTTCTGTCTGGCCGCGGTTTCGAGGATACAAGCTATTGTACGAATTTTATGAATCTCATCTGTAATCGGAGACGTGTTCTTATCGAGCCAGGGATTTTCGCTATTGGAGCCGAAATCTTTGCCAAAAAGGTTGCAAATCATGAACCGGAGGAATATACGATTCTCTGTGATACCCGGGTGAGTGCGGATATTTCCATTCGCGTTGTGGTCAATGAAAAGGAAATGAATTATCCGATCGTTACGGCCGGAGAGAGCTGGGTAGATACGGAGAAAAATGTGGAAATGATTCTGGATGATCAGAACTATATTGATTTCCAGGTGAATTCCATGCTTCGTACCAGACGTCCGATGCGTCTTCGGATGCTGCTTGATGAATTTCCGAAGCGTGAGAACCGTACAACGCGGGTACGTATGTCTACAGAATTTATAAATCAGGATATTTTGCGGGTAACAGTACGCGATATGGGATTCGGTGATCTGGTTTCAACTTCCGGGAAGGAAATTACGGAAGAAATCGATCTTTCAGAGAGTTCATCGAGTTAAGTAAAGGAACAGGAAACGATGGGATTACTTTTATGCGGCGAGTGTGCGAAGCACCCGTTCTATTATGAAAAAATGGATTTAAATCTCTGGTCCTGTCAGGAACTATGCTATGTGATCTATCACTATCCGGTGATTATTCCGGATGATTTTGTGGATCGAAAGCTTACTAACTGGCTTAGAGAGGAACAGGGAAAAGGCCTTCTTGCGGCGCGATTAGAGCAGTATATGGGGGCCGGAGAAGATCAGGAACGACTGCTGCTGGCTATATTGCGGGAAGGAAACTACTACACGCAGGCAGAGATCACGCGCTTTGAGTCAGAATATAATCGCTTAAAGAGCATTGACCGGGATGAATTCCTGGATCTTCTGGGAGATACGTTCTTTCGTATGGGACGTTATGGTAAAGCCATTGAGGCGTATGAAATGTCTCTCAGAACGAAGCAGAATGCCAAGGTGAAAATGAAGCTTGGCGGTGCGTATGTGACGGTCATGCAGTTTCAGAAAGCATCCGATATTTATGAAGAAGTTTTTGTGGAAACCAATAACCGTGAGCCGTTGAAACGTCTTTATTTTATTGAAAAGCTGGATCCGGCCGTGGATACCATTAAAAAATATATGGATACCATTGATACGGAAATCCTTGCAGATTGGGAACTTCAGTACGATAATGTACAGGCAGAAGTCGAAAAGTCCGATCGAGTGGAACGCGTCAATGCCATTTATCGTAAGGACCGGCAGGAATTCCGCCAGCAGGCGAAACTCCTTCTTCTGAAATGGAAGAAAGAATATCGCGACAAGGTTTAACCAATTCACGTACAATGCTCATTTTATATACAGGAGATTAAACAATGAAAGAACTTGCAAAGCAGTACAACCCGGAGGAGGTTGAGGATCGCATCTATGACATGTGGATGCGTGGCAACTATTTTCATGCAGAGGTAAACGCAAATAAAAAGCCGTTTACGATTATGATGCCTCCACCAAATGTCACCGGACAGCTTCATATGGGTCATGCACTGGACAATACCTTACAGGACTCTCTCATCCGCTGGAAGCGTATGCAGGGTTACGAAGCACTCTGGCAGCCGGGCTGTGACCATGCGGCAATCGCTACCGAGGTTAAGGTTACCAATAAGCTCAAGGAACAGGGTATCGATAAGCATGACCTTGGTCGTGAAGGTTTCCTGAAGGAAGCCTGGAAGTGGAAGGAAGAGTATGAGGATCGTATCGTAAACCAGCTTCATAAGATGGGCTCTTCCGCAGACTGGGATCGTCTTCGCTTTACAATGGATGAAGGCTGTTCCAAGGCTGTACAGACTGTATTTATCAACCTGTATAAAAAGGGATATATTTATAAAGGCTCCCGTATCATCAACTGGTGTCCGGTATGTAAAACATCTCTTTCGGATGCAGAGGTTATTCATGAGGAGCAGAACGGCAGTTTCTGGCATATCAATTATCCGATCGTTGGTGAGCCGGGCCGTTTTGTTGAGATTGCCACAACCCGTCCGGAAACCCTTCTTGGCGATACAGCCGTTGCTGTAAATCCGGAAGATGATCGCTACAAGGATCTGATCGGCAAGATGCTGGAACTTCCTCTGACAGGACGTCAGATTCCGGTCATTGCCGACGCATATGTAGACAAGGAATTCGGAACCGGATGCGTAAAGATCACGCCGGCACATGACCCTAACGACTTTGAGGTTGGAAAGCGTCATAATCTTCCGGAAATCAATATTCTGAATGATGATGCAACCATTAACTGCCCTGGTTCAAAGTACGACGGTATGGAGCGCTATGCTGCCCGTAAGGCTATGGTTGAAGATCTGGATCAGATGGGACTTTTGGTAAAGGTTGTTCCGCATTCTCATAACGTTGGTACACATGACCGTTGCGGAACCACAGTAGAGCCTATGATCAAACCGCAGTGGTTTGTAAAGATGGACGAGCTTGCAAAGCCGGCAATTGAAGCAATCAAGACCGGCGATCTTCAGTTTGTACCGGAGAATTATTCTAAGACATATCTTCACTGGCTTGAGAACATTAAGGACTGGTGTATTTCCCGTCAGCTCTGGTGGGGCCATCGTATTCCGGCATATTATTGCGAGGATTGCGGAGAAATGGTTGTGGCAGAGGAAATGCCTTCCGTTTGTCCGAAGTGCGGAAAGTCTCATTTTAAACAGGATGAGGATACGCTGGATACCTGGTTCTCCAGTGCACTTTGGCCGTTTGAGACGCTGGGATGGCCGGAGATGACACCGGAGTATAAGTATTTCTATCCGACCAATGTTCTTGTAACAGGTTACGATATCATTTTCTTCTGGGTTGTACGTATGGTATTCTCCGGCATTGAACAAACCGGCAAGACTCCATTCCAGAAAGTACTGATTCATGGTCTTGTACGTGATGACCAGGGTCGTAAGATGTCCAAGTCACTTGGTAATGGTATCGATCCGCTGGAGGTAATCAAGAAGTATGGTGCTGATGCACTTCGTATGACACTTCTTACCGGTAATGCACCGGGCAATGATATGCGTTTCTACTGGTCAAGAGTAGAGGCTTCCAGAAACTTTATGAACAAGGTCTGGAATGCATCCCGCTTTATCATGATGAATCTTGATAAGGCAGAGGTACCGGCAGAATGTCCGGAGAATCTGACTATGGCCGATAAGTGGATTCTTTCCAAGCTGAATAATCTGGTTCAGGAAGCAACCCGTAATATGGAGGCATTTGACCTGGGTATTGCTCTTGACAAGATCCAGAACTTTATTTGGGAAGAGTTCTGCGACTGGTATATCGAGATGGTTAAGCCGAGACTTTGGAGTGAAGAGGATCAGACAAAATCTGCGGCACTTTGGACATTAAAGTATGTGCTTATTACATCTCTCAAGCTCCTGCATCCATTCTGTCCGTTCATTACAGAGGAGATCTTTGATACATTGGAAAACCCGGAGACACCGCTTATTCGTGAATCCTGGCCGGAATATGATGAGAAGTTCAATTTTGCAGAGGATGAGGCCGAGATCGAGACCATCAAGAATGCGGTTCGTTCTATCCGTAATGTTCGTACAGAAATGAACGTGGCACCTTCCAAGAAGGCAAAGACTTTTGTAGTAACAACCAACGATCGTGTAAGAAAAACTTTCATGCATAGTAAGGTATTCTTCGCTACACTTGCCAGCGCTTCCGATGTTATAATTCAGGAAGATAAGGCTGGAATCGCAGACGATGCGGTTTCGGTTGTTATCCCTGATGCAAATAGCTATATGCCTTTTGCCG
>ONLM01000099.1 GCA_900318695.1 uncultured Eubacteriales bacterium
AGAAGCTGAAGGCAGATGCTGAGGCATATCTTGGCGAAAAGGTAACAGAGGCTGTTATTACGGTTCCTGCATATTTCAATGATGCCCAGAGACAGGCTACAAAGGATGCCGGTAAGATCGCAGGTCTTGATGTAAAGCGTATCATCAACGAGCCGACAGCAGCAGCACTTGCGTATGGTCTTGATGAAGACAGCGAGCAGAAGATCATGGTTTATGACCTTGGCGGCGGTACTTTCGATGTTTCTATCATCGATATCGGTGATGGCGTTATCGAGGTTCTTTCTACCAATGGTGATACTTTCCTTGGTGGTGATGATTACGATAATCGTATCACGCAGTGGATGGTAGATGAGTTCAAGGCAAAGGAAGGCGTAGATCTGAGCGCAGACAAGATGTCTCTCCAGAGACTGAAGGAAGCTGCCGAGAAGGCTAAGAAGGAACTTTCTTCTTCTACTACTACAGAGATCAACCTTCCGTTTATCACAGCAACTGCTGAGGGTCCTAAGCACCTTGATATGACTCTTACCAGAGCAAAGTTTGAGGAACTCACAGCAGATCTTACAGAGAGAACAGCAGTTCCTGTACAGAATGCACTTCGTGATGCAGGCCTTACTGCTGCGGATCTTTCCAAGGTTCTGCTGGTTGGTGGTTCTACACGTATGCCGGTTGCGCAGGAGAAGGTTAAGCAGCTTACCGGTAAGGAGCCTTCCAAGACTCTGAACCCAGATGAGTGCGTAGCAATCGGTGCAGCTATTCAGGGTGGTAAGCTTGCCGGTGATGCCGGTGCGGGCGATGTCCTTCTTCTGGATGTAACACCGCTTACTCTTTCCATCGAGACACTGGGCGGCGTAGCAACTCCACTGATCAAGAGAAATACAACAATCCCTACCAGAGCATCGCAGGTATTCTCTACTGCCGAGAACAACCAGACAGCCGTAGATATTCATGTTGTACAGGGTGAGCGTGAGTTCGCACGTGATAACAAGACTCTGGGCCAGTTCCGTCTGGATGGTATTCTTCCTGCACAGCGTGGTGTACCTAAGATCGAGGTTACATTTGATATCGATGCAAATGGTATCGTAAATGTATCTGCAAAGGATCAGGGTACAGGTAAGGAACAGCACATTACCATTACTTCCGGCTCAAGCATGTCAAAGGAAGACATCGATAAGGCTGTACAGGAAGCAGCACAGTTTGAATCTGCCGATAAGGAAAAGAAGGAAGCAATCGAGACCAGAAACGGTGCCGATTCGATCGTATTCCAGACTAAGAAGGCTCTGGAAGATGTAGGAGACAAGATCAACGGTTCCGACAAGGCACAGGTTGAGGCTGACCTTAAGGCTCTGGAAGATGTTCTTGCAGCAAATCCTCTTGAGTCCATTACAAAGGACGGCGCAGAGAAGATCAAGGCTGCACAGGAAACTCTGATGAAGTCTTCACAGGCTCTTTTCTCAAAGGTTTACGAGCAGGCACAGGCTGCACAGGGCGCTGCCGGTCAGGCAGGTCCAGATGCTTCTGCCAATGCCGGTCAGACAGCAAACAACGCAGAGGATGGCGTAGTTGACGGTGATTTCAAGGAAGTTTAATAGTATCAGTTAAAGATTGATAGAATCCAGCCGGGAATGAAACGTCATTCCCGGCAAAAGTTTTGTGATAGGAGAGAACACAGATGGCAGAACAGAAGCGTGATTATTATGAGGTCCTTGGTGTAGACAAGGGGGCCGATGATGCCACCATAAAGAGAGCATTCCGTAAGCTTGCCAAAAAATATCATCCGGATGCCAATCCGGGGGATGAGACCGCAGCTGCCAAGTTCCGTGAGGCAAATGAGGCCTATGCAGTATTATCCGATCCGGATAAGCGTAAGGCATATGATACCTATGGACACGCAGCATTTGATCCGAATTCTGCAGCCGGTGCCAACAGCGGCTTTGGCGGATTTGATTTCGGCAGCATGGATTTCTCTGATATCTTTGGTGATCTCTTTGGTTTTGGCGGTGGCCGCGGTGGCTTCGGCTTTGGTGGCGGAGCACGTCCGAATCAGCCGGCTCGCGGACAGTCTATCCGTACAGGCGTTCGCATTACCTTTGAAGATGCGATCAAGGGCTGCAAAAAGAATGTAAAGATCCGTTATAAAGATACCTGTGGCAAGTGTAACGGTACAGGTGCAAAACCGGGAACACAGCCGGAAACCTGTCCGAAGTGTCAGGGCCGTGGTCAGGTTGTTATGACACAGCAGAGTATGTTCGGTACAATTCAGCAGGTTGTTTCCTGTCCGGAGTGTAACGGCAGCGGTAAGATTATTAAGGAAAAGTGTCCGGATTGCCGCGGAACCGGTTATATTCAGACAGAGAAGACATTTGAGATCAGTATTCCGGCCGGTATTGACGATGGGCAGACATTACGGAAGACCGGTGCCGGTGATCCTGGTGTAAACGGCGGTCCTAGAGGAGATCTTTTGGTTGATATTCAGGTTTCCCAGCATCCGTTCTTTAAGCGTCAGGGCGTGAATATTTACTCTACAGAGGAAATCAGCTTTGCAAGAGCTGCACTGGGCGGAACCAAGGTCATCAAGACCGTGGACGGATCGGTAGAGCTTACCATCAAGCCGGGCACACAGTCCGATACCAAGGTTCGTTTGCGCGAAAAAGGTGTACCGGTACTCAATCGTCCGGGAGAGCGCGGAGATCATTTCGTAAATCTGGTTGTGACTGTACCGGATAATCTCAACAAGAAGCAGAAGGAAGCTCTGAAAGCATATGCTGCAGCTTGCGGTGAGGAACTGTAAAAAGATTGCGGTATATGGACCGGTGGATTTTATAGAAGATAATGAAGAATCCATATAGAACAGGCGCCTGCATGGACCGGGGAACCGGTCCTGCAGACGCCTGTTTTGATGATTGATCGAACCTTTGGGGATTATTTCACAACGATACGGCCTTCGCCATATGGATTGGAATATTCTTTTCCGACGGTGCCCTTTAAAGTGTCGCGGATATAGTCAATGAGTACCTGATTGTCGAGCTTACCAGGTTCCTGTACGACCTTGCAGCCCTTAAAGAGAGAGAATCCGTCACCGGCATCCAGCAGCATGTAGTTGTGGCTGGCCAGTGTATAGGTCTTCTTTGGATCAATCGGTTTGCCGTCAACCAGAACATTCTTTACACGGCGATGTTTTCCGACACCGGTGAACATTTTGTTTTCATCCATTGTTACGGTAGAGTCAATGGAACTGTCGATTTCGTATGTCAGACCGGATACCTGCAAGAAACCGCCGCATTCATCCGGAACACCGCGGGAAGCCCATTCCAGAGCATCCAGCACCTGCTGACCGCTGACTTCCACTACCATTAAAGAATTGCCCCACGGATGAACTGATAAAATCTGGCCCAAGGTAATATCACCGGCCGGAATATTGGCACGAATACCGCCGCCGTTTACAAAGGCGATATCGGCACCGGACTGATCACGATAGGCATCGGCACAGAAATCACCTAGATTGGTTTCCTGACGGCGAATCAAACGGATCGGGTTACCTTCCTTATCGGTTTCGGTTGGATCTTCAATGGTTAAAGCAACGTCGCTGTGTGCGACTACCTCATTTAAAGTGGAATCCAAAGAAGCATTGGCTTTGTCAACGGCGTCGGACAACTTGTTGTGGAAAGAAAGAAGCTTTGGAGCAGAACCAATCTTACTCTGATAGCTGATGAGGCCATTTGAAAACTCCTGATTATCGGCGGAAAGTTTGACCCAACCGACATTGGCCATCTTGGTGCCGCAGGCGCTGCGGATAACATTCTTTCCGTCCTTGTTCAGCATGGTTACCTGGTCGGTATCGTGGCTATGGCCGTCGAGTACGACATCGATGCCGGAAGTATGGGAAACGACATCGGCGTAGGTCCATGGCTTTGAGGTCTCGTCATTGCCCAGATGAGCCAGCAGGAAGACATAATCCGCACCGTCTTTGCGGCAGTCGTCTACTGCATTCTGTACGGCCTGATAGAGCTTTTCACCGGTGGAATCCTGCTTAAAACTGTAAATGTAGTTACCCTTTTCGTCCTGGAAATAGGTCGGTGTGGATTTCGTCAAGGACTCCGGCGTAGTACATCCTACAAAACCGATCTTGATGCCATCGATCTCTTTAATGAGATACGGATCGAAAATGAGTTTGTCATCCTTTGCAAAGTTACAGCTTAGATACGGGAAATTTGCCTTCTTTGTAAGCGCCAGGAACTGATCTACACCATAGTCAAATTCGTGGTTTCCCGGAATGGCGACATCGTATTCCAGATCGTTCATGAGATCGATAATGCTGTCGCCTTTTGTCATGGTACCGATCGGTTCGCCCTGAATGGCATCGCCGTCGTCTACGAGAAGCACATGATTGCCGTCATGCTGGAGGCTTTCCTTAATGCCTTCGAGCCCGGCGTAGCCCAGTCCCTGGTCGATGCCGCAGTGCACATCGCTGGTGTAGAGTACGTAGAGATCGTGATTCAGTTTGCCGTCTTCTGTGACTTCTGCCGGAGCTTCGGTTTCTGCCGGAGCACTGGTCTCGGATGTGGCAGAGGCTTCGGCGTTTTCGGATGCAGCGACTGCTTCAGAGGTTTCTGCTGCAGAGGTTTCTGCGGTGCCGGCCGCGGAATCGGCAGGAGAAGCAGTGCCTACAGGCGGATTGCCGGAAGCACAGGCATTGAGCGATACGGAAAGAAGTATCGCTAGTAGAAGATGTCCAGTTTTTTTCATAATATTCCCTCCTTGAGATTGTTATTAAAATCTCATAACAGGTCTATTATGAAGGAGAGTGTTGAAAAAGTACTCATAAGTATTTTTTATAAAAGAGTTCATGTCTTTGGGGAAATTTTGTATTATAGTAGACGGGATTCCCGGACATGCATAACGCAGTCCCCTGCGCGGCAAAGGGACGAGAGAAATGGGAATTCCGTAACACAATGCACAGGGACGTGTGCTGCGCTTGCAAGTACGCGGCAGAAACTTTTGACCAATGCATGATGAAAGATGGATAGGAACAGCAGATGCATCATTTTTTTGTAAGCGAGAGCGATATTGATACGATAAACCGGGAAATCCGGCTTACCGGAGATAACTATAATCATTTAAAGAACGTGCTCCGGGTTCATCCCGGCGAGGTTGTACTGATTTCGGACGGCACAGGTACGGACTATGAATGCGAAGTAACGGAAATCCGGGAGGAGGCCGTTCTTCTTCATATTCATTTTCAGGAAGAGATTCATGAGCTTCCGGCAGAGATCTATCTGTTTCAGGGGCTTCCGAAGCAGGACAAAATGGAGCTTATTATCCAGAAGGCGGTGGAGCTTGGAGCACATGCCATCGTACCGCTGAGCACGAAAAATACGGTGGTGAAATTGGACGACAAGCGGGCAGATAAAAAGGCGGGG
>ONLM01000111.1 GCA_900318695.1 uncultured Eubacteriales bacterium
CCATTTGCCGGCAGCCTCTCCAGCGGCCGCCGATTCGCCTTCCGCTTCCCTGCTCCACACCTCCGGCATCGGGAATTCTTTCTGGATCGCATCATAATACTTCCAGGTTTCTTCCTGATCGGAATTGTTTTCCACAACAATAAATTCAAGGTTCTTATAATTTCCACCGGCAAGGCTGCGGATTGCTTTATCCAGATCTTTACTGTGATCCTTGTTCGGAATGATCACAGAAATCAACGGATCTCCGGTTTCATAAATCGGATGATAGAAACCGTAAGTAATGCCCTTTTCCACCTTCCGAATCGGAAGTCCAACACGTTTACAGTGATCATAAATGGCTCTGGCGCCGGCTTCAAAGGCATAAAGCTTTGCCTCCGGATTGGCAGCCGTAGACATCTGGTGTGAACGCCAGTGATACAGCGCTTTCTGAATATGGCAGATATTGGAACTTGTGAAACGGGCTTCCTTCAAAAGCGCTTCCTCTGCCGGCCCGGTTGGTTCTGCGTATACTGCAGCGACGGTCTCCCCGTTCTTGCCTTTTTCTTCACACCCGTCAGCCTTCTGCGTCAACCGGTCTGCCGCTTCGCAGGCACGGAGAATGAGATCATAATCCTGCGCTCCATCATATTCCTTCCGCTCATAAACCTTCTGCCCATTGGCGTCGGTTTCGCTGATGCTTTCGAGCAGACCACGTTCCACAACAAAAAGGTGACAGATATAATTAACGGAACGGAGCAGATCCGGATTGTAATCGGTTTTGAAATGCGGTTCAAAACGGAATGCCGATTCAAAGTCGATTTTGTCTTCATCTGTATAGATTACTTTCACATCCGGATTTTCATTTACAGCCTTCGCGCACCAGTACAAAGCATCCGACGCAAGTTCATCGTCATGATCGGCCAAAACGATATAATCGCCCTCTGCCATACGAATTGCGGCATTGGTATTTTCCGAAATGCCCAGATTTTCCTTCAGAAGTTCATAACGGAAACGGGCATCCTTTTGATGGAATTCTTCCAGCACATCCTTCGGAAGCTTCCCATCCGTTTTCTGCCAATGAAGTCCCTCGTACGGCGTTGCATCGGCCACAAGAACCTCAAAATTCCCATAGGTCTGATCCTGAATGGACTTAAGCATGCGGCGCAAAAATTTCTCCGGCGTTTTAAAGGCCGGAATCACAATGCTGAACTTCGGGCGAAGCGCCATGGTTTCCGCCTCTTTCCGCTGCTGCCCCAGGGCCTCCTCCGTGGTACAGGTCTTCTTGTACCACTCGTTATAATCATAGTCCTCTTCAATACCCTTGATCTTGTGCCAGCCCTTCTTCCAGAGAGCACGAAGCCCGTTTTCCTTCAGGTATTCCATGGAAACCTCCACCGTTTCCCAGTTCAGGAGGGCCAGAAGTTTCTCCCGCTTTTTATGTGCGTGAGAATTGAAAGATTCAATATATTTGTCCGTAAACTTTACACTATGTGTTTTTCCGTCCATAGTGATCTTTAAGATACGCACTTCACCAACGCCGAATTCATACGGCGTGTTAATATCGTATCCAAGTTCTCTTTTGATCTCACCATGTTCTTTTACATAGTCGGTAAAAAAGGCTTCTACAACAGAATCTCGACGTACCGTTTCATAACTGGTACCCGGAACTTCCTTTCCCTCGGCATCGGTAACCTGATAGCGGACTTCGCTTTCCGGATCCTTTCCGAAAGCCCAGCCCTGAATGTTTAAATGTCCCTCTCGCACGAGGGCAATGTCTACTTTATATCGCATCGTTTTTTCTCATAAGTGATCCCGAGACCGAAGTCCCGGGATTCTGCTTTCATTATCGTTTTCTTGTTATGCTTCCTTCGGCATCTCCATATTCTTCACACCGCTATAGATCGGTGCGGACCCGAAGTTCAGACGTTCTTCCTCTACCACAAGCGGGCGTTTCATGACACGCTGGTTAATAGAAAGAATATATTCGCCCAACAGACCTATAAAGAAAATCTGAATAGAACCCAGAAACAGCATACCAATGAGCATCGGCGCCATACCGGCCGGGAAACGATCCCACCAGATCAGTTTCATGATGAGATAAATCACTGCAATGGCCATACTCAGCGCACTGCAGATTCCGCCAAAGAATACAGCCATACGAAGACCAACCTTTGTGTAGCTGGTGAA
>ONLM01000157.1 GCA_900318695.1 uncultured Eubacteriales bacterium
ACGGAATTCTGTCCATGGTTCATCAACGGAGAACATCGGTATGGTCGGCTCATAGTTAACGCTTGTCTCGACACCCAGTGCCTTGGCACCACCCTGCTCAACTGCCTTTACCATATCATCGGACATGATTGAGAAATAATATTCTCCCTGTGTTGCAGCGGCATTGGAGCAAAGCGCTGTATCATAGTTCAGATCTTCCGGACAGAAACGATTTCCTCTTTTATTTACCCAGACGCTTGTAGCAAGATAAATAGCCTTGGCAATCTCATCCTTACCCTGACCTGTCTGAATTCCAGAATAGGAAGTAACGCCATGATACTGCTGAATGGTTTTACCCTTACCGGCACCGATTGCCTGTGACATAATCGCACCGTCACCTGTCTGTGTACCGGTTGTAAATACTTCAAGTGGGAAACCAACTTCTTTCTCAATCATATCCGCATTGGCTGCAAATCCACCGGTACCAAGAACAACCGCATCACACTTAATATCATATGTTGTACCATCTTTGCCCTTGGCAATAACACCTGTGATTTTGTCATTTTCTGCCTTCAGCTCCGTTGCAGGTGTTTCAAACAGAACCTCACCACCATTATCTTTAATGGTATTTACAAGTTTCTCATAGTAACCATATTTATTTTCCTGATCCTTATAAATGTGGTATGTTGGGAAACCATCCTTGTGAGCAGCCTGCTCGGTACCCATGAAAGAAAACTCCATTCCGTTTTCCTGGAGCCAGTCTATGGTTTCGCCGGAACGGGATGCGATATTGTAGAACAACTGTCCATCATCCATCCAGCAGTTATAACTCTGCCAATAGTCAAGAACATCCTTGGCCGTAAACGTACCGGCTACGCCGGCTTCTTTTTGCGCCTTGGAATCAATACCCATTGGGCCGCCTGCGATAATAGATACACCACCCGGTGTTGCTGCTTTTTCCAGAAGGATAACCTTGGCGCCATCCTGCTGTGCTGTTAATGCAGCAGATACACCTGCAGCACCTGCACCTACAACGACAACATCTGCTTCAAGCTGCTTTGTTTCACCGGTAGCAGCCTGTGTCTCCTTGGTAGCTGCACTAAAGCTTTCCGGATCACCACCGGCATCCTTAATGGCTGCCTTAACCGCATTCATAATAGCTTCCGAAGTGATTGTTGCACCGGTAACAGCATCTACAACCGGTGAACCAGCTGCTACGATTGCTGCAGGAATATCTGAAAGTGCCGCTTTGGCAACTTCCGGAGTTTCCGTATTATCTCCTACTTCTACCGCATCAATCTTGCCGTTTTTGATGGTTGTTGTTACTGTCAGCTTGCCGTTACGTCCATCTACTGTTTCTTCGTATGTCCCGTCCTTGAGATCCGAAGCCTGTGCCTCCGCAGAAGCAGCTGTTGTGCTCTGTGCCGTTGTGCTTGCCTCTGATGAAGCCACTGTCGTACTGTTCGTTCCTGCTGTGCTGCAGGCTGTCATAACCATGCTTGCTGCAAGTGCAGCAGATACAATCGATTTTTTCATACTAAATCCCTCATGTGTTTATTGTGTTAAATAATTAACATCTTCATGAGATGATTTTCTCATATTCGTTTGAAACTGTGTATGTCCATTTCGGACAAATCAGAGTATGAGTTTTTAGCTCTTTCGATAATGTAAGAGAAAAATGATTTCTTCTGTGCTCATCGATGCTCCTGCTATAGAAAGGATCAGTCCTCTACAAAATCTTCTCTGTATGGTGCAAATACATCAATCAGTTGCCCCGGCTCCAGACAAACACATCCATGCTCCACACCATCCGTCTTCAGAAGAGTATCCCCTTCACGGACAATGTGTTTTTCTCCATCAATTGTAAACTCAAAAGCTCCGCTCTTGATATATGTGATCTGCGTATGCGGATGATGATGAAGCTTGCCGACAGCCCCTTTTGAAAACGTGTTTTCAACCACCATAACATCATCAGAATACGCTAATACACGCTTTACCACGCCGTCTCCACCAGACTCTGTTTCCGCCTGATCATAAAAAAACCACCGTGTATTCTTATGTGCACCCATATTTTTTCCTCCGCTTTTGTTTAAGATAAATTTTCAAGCATGATCTTTTCTGAACCTTCATCCTGATACGATTTTACAGGAAGCCCAAAATTAGAAACATACATCTCGATCAGCTGCTTGCGCTGTTCCTCCATCGCCGTATGATCGTTCAACATTTTCACACGGCTTTCATCATTTTCGCAGATCTTTTGAAGTTCCTTATCGTGATTGGTTCCATCTGTAACGGTTTCAACTTTAAATACTTTATATCCGTTTGCGCTGCCCGGATCAAGCTTAATATGCATCAGACACGGATATTCTCCACCACTCTTGCATAAAAGATTGTCTCCCTCCAGCTTATAATTAAAGGTCCAGAGATTTGCCCAAATCTTCATATCATTATCATCGGATTCGTCAAAATCCGCAATAACAAAAGCCGGAATCATTACATCCTGTTGTTCATACATTTTCTTATTGATGATTTCCGATTGTGCGGTGCAGATTCTGGCTGCCTCGTTCATACCTACATATACAAATGCTGGCAGTTTATTTTCCTTCTTCTGCTTTTCAACAGCTGTACTTGTCGGTTCTGCTGCCGTAGAAACCGCTTCCGTCGTCGTTTCCGGTACTTGTGTTTCCTTTACGGCAGACGTTTCTGTTTCGGCAGTGGTCGTTTCCACTTTTGCAGACTTTATTTTTCCGCATGCGTTGAGACAAAGAATTGCCAACATTACCAAAATAATATTCTTTTTCATGGTCTATTGCTTCTCCTCATACATTATTTGCATCCTGCTTTATGGATCATTGGTATGATTATTGATATCAAAAACCCAGCGGGAAAGATTTATTAATTTGTTAATTCGTTCTACATCACTATACCATTTTCTATTCTAAAAAATCTCATACAATTCCTTTATAAATTGAAAAGCCAGGGCGAATGCCCTGACTTTTCTTATGCATGGAATGATTCATCGTTCTCGATGATTTTTTAATTTGTTTTTATACATACGTTCATCTGCCATATCTCTGACCTGATCCGGAGTCTGCCGAATCGTTGTATCATGATCTGCGATACCGTATGAAACAGAGATCCGGAACGGTAAAGTCTTTTGCTCATTATTAATTTGTAACGTTTCCTGCATTGCCTCTACAAATTCTTCTGCATCCTGATGTGAATGCAAAACGGCAATGAATTCATCACCGCCCCATCGTGCATAGCAGCCTTTACTTTCAAAATTCTGTTTCATTGCTTCCGCAATCAAAAGCAAAAGGCGATCTCCCATTTTATGCCCATAGGTATCATTTGCATATTTCAGATGATCGGCATCCATAAATACAATACTGTAGTTTTCATCCGCAGAAAGCTTATCCATATATTCCTCACAGTAAAAACGGTTGGGTATTCCCGTCATTACGTCAACATATGCCAGCTTTCTTGTTTGTGCTTCCATTGCGTTCTTACGAATAATTTCTATGGCCGCATTCCCTGCTGTAAAAATCAGCGACCCCATATAAATTAAAATCGCAATAGACGAAAAATTAATTTCATACAGGAAGAAAAACTTTTTCCCTGGGATTGTTACATTCTGCATAAACATTAATGCAAATTGCAATATTACCAGTCCCATGGAAATAAGAATTCCATTTCGCATAATGTTCTCTCCATTAACCGCCCGTTTCGTATGGAACATCTCAATGTAAATGGACACAAACAGAGAAACCAAAAACATTATGTATATCAATACTTCAAATTCTACAAGATGATAATGATATACTTCATGCATCATGATGCAGTATAGGAATATGATTGCAAAGGCCCCCGACATTGCAAAATAAACCCGCTTGCAAATCGTGCTGACCTGATAATATCCCATATAACCGAATAAAGGAATCGGAATAAGATATATCGAAAAATACTCTGACAGAGAACATACCGAAATATCATTTACAAAAACATAAAAGAGCCTTCGGCTGCTGAGCTGCCATACCGACAGTAAAAAGCAGAACATGGAAATGGCCGCAATGGATTTAGAAATTTTCTTCCCACCGATACGAAGGACCACAAACATCACGAACATACAGATCGATAATACCAATGTGGTTCCAAAAAGGAGAAACTCCAATCCGGAGCCAATCATAGGATATAGTCTGGCATCCTGTATTCGCATTAAACGGAAGTCCGTATAATGGTTGGAATATCTTCCTTCCATTTGCTTTACCTTGATGTTCAGAGTTTCACCCCAATACCGGTTCATAATCGGAAGAATGATATATTCATTTCCATACATTTTATGTTTTTGCGTTAAATCTTTTCCATAACTGTATATCAGTTCATTATCAAAATAGACCTCTATTTCCGAGTGATATTGATAAAAGCACAAGGCAACCCGATCATTAAATGGGCTTTTTTCCGGAATACTTACATCAAATGTAATTTCACTTCCTTTGGAGAGATTCGGGAAAAACATATTTCGATATGTACCTGTTTTTCCATTAGAATCAACAACATGTGCTATAACGGTATCATTTAAATCATAGTGCTCCGGTGAACCAATTTGGGCAAAGTTTAATAAGGTCGAGATAACAAGGTAAATTCCGAGTAAGCACAAGACGATGGTTCTTATCGCCGAATTGGTTTTTATCATGGATCCCCTCATTCATATTTATTCGTCCCAACCATTATTTCTTGGCATAATAATTGCTATCATTTTTGCATTTTTCTGTTCTTCTGCTGACAGATCTGCAATTTCCGTACGTAACGGCAAATCATTGCCTTCTTCCATTTCTGTCTGTATCCAGGTCATCGCATTATATCGCGCATCTTCCAGTGCATCTTCCAATGATGTACCCTGACCTGTGCATTGATCCAAATCAAGAAATTTCACAATTGTCTTTGCTTCATCCTGTAAAACAACAGCAGGATAATATAATGTCATAAAAATACTCCTTTTATTAATAACTCAAGGGCAGGCATAAGGCATAGTAACACAGTAACACTGTCCAGAAAAAAACGCTCAACGGCACAAGGATTTGGAACTGCATATGCTTCGTTTTATGTCGAAATATCCGCATTCCCATATATGCACCAAATCCGCCGCCGGCCAATGCCAAAAGCAACAGCGTTCTTTCCGGAACGCGCCATTCTCTCTTTCTGGCTCTTTGTTTGTCGACTCCATATACCGAAAAGGTGGATAGATTGATAATCATGAGATACACAACCAATAATTCCTGCATGGATTTCACTCCTTAAATTTTAAGCTTCAATTTCCATTGCGGATCTGCATACTAAGTAATTTACCTTCACCAACTGTTCCTAAAATCATATTTTCCCCTCACTCTATATATAATATTATATCGGTATACATTAAATGTAATATTATGATGTTTACCGCATTTCATGCTCTCTTTTACAAACATCCCCAAACCGATTGCTCGATTCAGGGATGATAATTAATACGATATTAAAAACATTCAGCTTGGAATAAGCGGCGATAACTTTCCATTTGCAAGAAGAATCAGTTTCTCCGTTGCTCTGGAAATTGCAGTATAAAGGCGATGTCTGAACAGCATTTCATCCGGATAATTCTGCTCTGTTACATCCGGAAGAATCACTGTATCAAATTCCAATCCTTTGGCAAGCTTCAGTTCCATAAGAATCACACCGCTTTTGGGCAATGCTTCATAATTATGAATGATGTGCGGAACATCTTCTCCCAGCAAACGTTTCATCTGATTTATTCCGGTCCAGTCTTCCACAATAACTGCAGTCAAGCCCTCTTGATTCTCCTGCTCTTTTATCACTTCACGCAGCAGTTTCACAAATTCG
>ONLM01000100.1 GCA_900318695.1 uncultured Eubacteriales bacterium
CTGATTCAGGAGAACGCTGTCCACACATTGACGGAAGAACTGATGCCTTTAGCGGAAGTCATTACGCCAAATATCCCGGAAGCGGAAGTCCTGTCCGGGTACACGATTTCAACCGCAGAAGATATGCTTTCTGCCGCCCGCCGCATCCGGAGTCACTATGGGTGCAATGTACTTTTAAAGGGGGGCCACCGGATCAATGATGCCAACGATCTTCTGCTTCACGGAGATACCCCGGTCTGGTTCACCGGCCGTCGGATCGATAATCCGAATACCCATGGAACCGGTTGCACCTTATCGAGTGCCATCGCTTCCAATCTGGCAAAAGGTTTTCCTCTGGAAACCGCCGTTTCCCGCGCAAAAGACTACATTTCCGGCGCGCTGGCTGCCATGCTGGACTTAGGTCAGGGATCCGGTCCTATGAACCATGCTTTTTCCTTGACCGGAATCTATGCAGAAGAACACTAAATCATAGAAGAGGACATTATGCTTTCATTATCCGGTATCGCTTTATTACTGTTCATCATTATGTATCTGGTTATGATCTTTGCCCAGAAATACCGCCTGTATGCGATTTGGGGGACGGTCATTGCCTTTGTTGCCCTGGGAATCCTACAGCGTGACCTTTCTTATCTTTTTTCCGTCGTAAACTGGAATGTTATCATGATGATCGGCGGAACCATGATCATTGTTTACTATTTCACGGAATCCCATATGCCGAATCGCATGGCAGAAATCATTTTGGACAAATGCCCGAACATCATGTGGGTTATCATTCTGATGTCGCTCTTTGCCGGTTTTGTTTCTGCCTTTATCGACAATGTAGCCACTGTTCTTATGATTGCACCGGTCGTCCTGGCAGTGTGTGGAAAACTGGAGATTTCCCCGGTGCCAATGCTTCTTTCCGTTGCCGTCTCGTCCAATCTGCAAGGTGCCGCAACACTTGTAGGTGATACGACTTCTATTATGCTGGGTGACTATGCGCATATGAATTTTGTCCATTTCTTCTGGATGCTCGGCCGGCCCGGCATATTCTGGTCCGTTGAACTGGGAGCACTTATGACCGTTCCGGTCATGCTGTTTCTGTTTCACCGTTACCGGCAGCCCGTAGATTCCTCTGAGCAGACAAAGGTAGATAGTATCTTTCCATCCATTACGCTCATTGGCGTAGTAGTCTGTCTGATCCTTGCCTCCTTTCTTCCCAATACCTGGGATATTACAAACGGACTTATCTGCCTCACGCTTGCCGCAATCACCATGGCAGAAGACTATCTGCGGTATCATGATTCCAAAAATCTGCGGCACGCTCTTTTATCGGTAGATCTGGACACCCTGCTGGTTCTTGGCGGATTGTTTCTCGTCATTCGCGGAATTACCGATGTCGGTCTCATCGACAAAGCCGCAAATCTTATTGTAAATGCCGGAGGGCAGAATATGTTTCTGCTGTATACAATCATTGTCTGGGGCTCCGTTCTGTTCTCAGCCTTTATCGACAATATCCCTTATGTGGCAACCATGCTGCCGATCATTACCGGCATTTGCGGTCTGCTTCATATAGAGCCCTACCTTTTATATTTCGGCCTGCTTACCGGCGCAACTCTGGGCGGCAACATTACCCCGATCGGTGCCAGCGCAAATATCACCGCCGTTGGAATTCTGAAACAAAACGGTCACGATGTATCGTTTCCCGACTTTATGAAAATCGGAATTCCCTTTACATTGATTGCTGTCATCACGGGATATTTATTTATTTGGTTCATTTGGGCATAAACCATTTAGAAATACTAGAACCCAGATCTTTTATTCCGTGCAAAGATTCCGCCGATAATATACCTAGTTAAATCGGGCTGTAGTGAACAGCATAAAAAGGAGGATCATATTATGGTTTTTTATCGTTGTAACAAGTGCGGTAATTTCATCACATTCCTGGAAGCGAAGACCGCATGCACGCCAACATGCTGCGGCGAACCCATGACCGAACTAACGGCAAACACAACCGATGCCGCCCAGGAAAAACATGTGCCTGACGTAAAAATTGACGGTAATAAAGTCACCGTAAAAGTAGGTTCGGTGGAGCACCCGATGCTGGAAGAGCATCATATTTCATTTATCGTACTGGAGACAACGCAAGGCTACCAGAAAAAGGATCTTACGGTAGGCGCCGCTCCATGCGCAGAATTCATGCTGACAGAAGGTGAAAAGCCAATTGCAGCCTATGAATACTGTAATCTTCACGGACTTTGGAAAAAAGATCTGTAAGTAGTTTTCTTTCATAAAAAATCCACGGGAGTATCCCTTTCGTGCTGTTCCGAATTCCGGACAGCCGCGGGGAATCCCGTGGATTCTGTTTTTAAACAGTTATCAGGATTTTAAAACACGCAGTACATTATCAATCGATTCTACCGAGCCATTATTAACAAGTACATTCAGTGCCGTGGTCAAAATGCTCTTCTCAATATCATATACGATAAAGATCATTGGTACAGCCTTTCCGCTGTTGTCACCGGCGCGCTGCATCATTGTGCGAATGCCAATGCCATAAACACCGAATGTGGATGTGATCTGTCCGAGCACCCCCGGATGATCCGCCGCTGTGAGACGGATATAATACTGGTTCGCACCTTCTCCGGCAAATTGAAGATCGGCATCATAACGAAGATGCGGAAGAAGATCGTATGCCGATCCCTTTTCGATTTTTCTTGCCACATCCACCACATCTCCGATCACGGCACTGCCGGTCGGAAGCGGACCGGCACCGCGGCCATAGAACATCAAATTATCAACCGCATTTCCTGTAATATAAACCGCATTGAATTCATTGTTTACATTGGCAAGCGGATGCGTCTCCGCCACGAGAGACGGTTCAACATTACAGGTCACCTTACCGTCTGCACAGTTGGCAGAGGCGAGCAGCTTGATCCGATAACCGAATTCCCTGGCAAAGCTGATATCCTCACGGGAAACGGACGTAATACCTTTGGTCGGAATTTTTTCCGGCGCTACCCCGATTCCAAAAAGAAGCGAAATCAAAATTGAAAGTTTATTGGCCGCATCAATACCTTCGACATCTGCCGTAGGATCCGCCTCGGCAAAGCCTTTTCGCTGTGCCTCCTTCAGAACCTCTTCATACGGCGTTCCCTGTTCTGTCATCTGTGTCAGAATATAATTGGTCGTTCCGTTTAAAATTCCCTGAACCTCACTGAATTCATTGGAAATCAGCGCGGTAGAAATTGCATTCAGAATCGGAATGCCGCCGGCAACACTGGCCTCAAAGCGAAGCATCAGCTGGTTTTTATAGGCCAGTTCCTGAAGCATACGGCCATTGGCTGCCAGCGCCGCCTTATTTGCAGTAACAACATGCTTTCCGGCCTTCAGGGCATCCGCCATATACGTCGTCGCAGGCTCGATTCCGCCAATCAGTTCAATCACGATATCGATTTCCGGATCATTAATGATTTCATATGCATCCGTTACATATTTTTCCTTCGGGATATCAATGCCACGGTCAATTTCCGGATGACGGTTCAGAATCTTCACGATCTCTATGGTAAGACCATTGGCCTGTTCGATCTTTGCACGGCTCATCTCCAATGTACGATATGTTCCTTTGCCGATATTTCCTATCCCCAACATTCCTATCTTGATCGTTTTCATAATTGCTCTCCCTTTAACGCGTCTACTCGTAAAACAAGCTTTCCTGTATCTTAACATACTCTATAGTTCGCGACAATGCTTATAAAATGCACGAAAAGCATTTAAAAACAGTGGTTTTTC
>ONLM01000214.1 GCA_900318695.1 uncultured Eubacteriales bacterium
GCAAAAACCATATTTTAGCCCTATTTCCATTCCCGTCTTTTTTACATATACCTACTGCTCAGTCCGATTACATCGAATGTACTTTCCCTGATTTTACTTTCCCTGATTTCATTCTAATCTATTCTTTTGAGTGTCTGTCTAGCTCCTTCTATTTTTCACTTTCCTCTAGCCTGTTCTTTCCCTTTTTTGCATTGAATGCAATTTATGCATTGTCCCGGATATTCTATCCTCTTTTTTTTCTCACATAGGTACGCAGTTCTTAACCGGATTGCATTCGATGCAACTTTTGATTCCAATATGTTTTCTGAAATGGCCTCTGTTCCGTTTTCACTGATACTTTGCGCTTTCCTTCGGTCTATCCTGTTTTCATTTTGCATCGAATGCAATTTACGCATTGTCCCGGATATTCTATCCTCTCTTTTTTCTCTCTCATAGGTACGCAGTTCTTAGCCGGATTGCATTCGATGCAACTTTTAAGGCTGCGAAAAAATCTCTCATTTTAAAGATATAAAAGGGTGTTTAAAAATATCTTCAATAAAAAAATTAAAAAAATTTTTACAAATTTATCATTAAACACAATTGCGAATAAAAACACTGTCAGCTACAATAGAGAATAGATTTTTGCATTCGATGCAATTTTAGAATTCTCTGGAGGCAACATGAAAACATACTGTATAAGCAACCGAAAGGGTGGCGTTGGTAAAACAACCACAACTGTTAATCTCGGCACTGTTCCGGCACTTGCAGGGAAAAAAGTCCTGATCATCGATATGGATCCTCAGGGAAATGCGACTCAAACATTCCGCTGCAATAACTATGAAGATGAAAATCAGGCAGATATTAATGATGTTTTATTTAATGGTGTGGATATTCATAAAGCCATCGTCCATTCTGAATTTTATGGTATCGATGTACTGCCAAATAATAAAAAAGTGCGTAATCCAGGTGAATATTTCAATGATCTGTATGAGAAATCAGAACGCGATAGCCATAAGATCGTATTAAGAGATGCATTGCATGCCGTCGCCGATGAGTATGATTACGCATTTATCGACACAAACCCGTCTGGAGGCACCATGGTCGATATTCAGCTCACAGCATCTGATTATGTACTGATTCCGGTTGATGTTTCAGGATACAGTTCCGATGGAATTTCCGATGAATTGGAAGATTTTTATAATGTTCAGGATACCTTCAACCCTAACCTCGAACTTAAAGGGGTCGTTCTGGGAGATGTAAACCCAAGAACAAATCTCACGGCTACGAGACAGCAGGGTTATGGAAAGCTTCTGGATAATCTCGCACTTAAAACTATGATTCGCCATGATGGAAATCTTCAGACATCCTCCTCATTATACGAACCTTTGTTCTCTTATAAGAAAAAGGTAAACGGATGTTCTGATTATATTAACCTTGCCTATGAACTTGGTATTATCAACTATGAAGAATGTGAGCTTCTAAAAAAGGAATACGTAAAAACCGTGAATCTTAGAAAAGTCAGCAAGAAAGGAAGACGATAATGGCAAAAACTCTTGATATTCCAATGGGTACCGGGTTGGGCAAATCAAATGCCCTTAATCGTTTAAAAAAACGTACCGAAGAGACCGTAGCAGAAGTCACAGAGAAAAAAACCGGTAATACAACTACCCAGAAGGATATTCTATATGATGATCTGGTAGCCTATCCTTTGAATCGAAAAAACTTCTTTGACATCGACCTGTTTGCGGAAAACATCTATCGAAACGGTTTTATCGGTTATATTATTGTCCAGGCATTACACGGTGAAAAAGAAGGAAAATATATGATCATTAGTGGTCATAAGCGGTGGAAGGCGATTGGATATATCTTAAGCAATATCGATTCAAAGTTTTTAAATCGCCATATTCCTTCAATTATTCTTCCGGAGGGTCTTTCGGAGGACAAAATTCATGAACTGAATATCCTTTTTAATATTGATACGGATAATCTGGATCCATCCGATCTCCGAGTTGCATCCAATGATCTGATGCAGTTATACGCCAAGGACACAAATGGTAAAATAACAAAAGAGATTATGCAGAAAACTGCAGAACGTTTCAATGTAAAGACACGACAGCTTTATAAATACCGTAAAATTAATGCGGATTTGATTCCGGAACTTACTGTAATGTTTGATGCACAGCAAATTACAGTTGATGAAGCAGCGCGTTTCAGTACATTACCTCGGGATTATCAGCTTACTGTATACAATACTCTTACTGCTCGTTTTAAAGAAAGTGATACAGCTAAATTTTCTTTAGATGAATTTGAAGTATTACGTAACAAATCAGAAGAAGAAAAACAACTTACACAGAAACTGGAAACCGAAATCAAACGTCTAAATGCAGAAATTGAAAGTTATAAGTCACTGCTTCAAAAACAACCGGATGATCAGCAATACAATATGAAGATCCAAGAACTGGAAGAAGCATTGGCTGCAGCAAACAGACGAGCAGATAAAAATGATCGGATCACAAAGGAATTCAAGAACAATGTTATAGCTGCCAAAAAGGGATCCGATCAAACCACAAGTGAGCTTTTGGAAAATGAAGTATTACGTCAAGAATTTAGCAGTAAACTTGCCATTATTGATCGCCATACTTTAGCGTTGGACAAAATCATTCATAAGGATTATTTGCTTGATAAGGAGCAAATGTCACGAATAGCAGCAATTACGTCCAAGTTAAATCAAATTTTGGCTATCAGTAAATCCAGATTGAAATAAGAATCATTGTATTTCTCTGCAAATCTGATTTGAAAAAGAAAGATTTATAGAATAAAAACGGTATTGCGTATCAAAAAAACGAAAAAATGATATTAAAAGAGCATCACGTCAGGTGATGTTCTTTTTTTATATATAAAACAACACTTGATTATTTAATTAGGAATCCGAAAAAGCACGTAATTTCAAGAAAAACGACACTGTATTGTTGTTGAAAAGGAGTTTATTTGCGAGTAAAAAGAGTTCATTTACGAGTAGGATTCATAAAGATGTTGCTAAAAAGGAGTCGGTAAAACAGCGGAAGTTTACGAGTAAAAGGAGCAAATTCTGCGAGTAAAAGGAGTTAGGCTACGAGAAAAAGGAGTTGTTACCGTTAATTTGGAGTATGTTGCAATTTTGACACAAAGAGAGTTTCACAAGAATTATTTTGGCAATAAAATTTCAAAATTATGCTTTGTTTAGGACGAGCGACAGAGCAATAAGTTTTTATTACCGATAAAAAGGAGTTAAATATACGAGCTTTTGGAGCAACATGGGAAAAGAGAAAATAAAGAAAGGGCAAAGATACCGATAAAAAGGAGCAAAGAATACGTGCAATTGGAGAAAAAAAGTAAGATACCGATAAAAAGGAGTCTAAAATGCGCGATTAAGGTTTTTTATAGGCTATGGTTAAGCTTTTAGGCGAAAGAGAGTGAGAAAAGCCTTCGGAAAATATATATTACCGATAAAAGGGAGTCAACTTTACGAGTAAAAGGCGTTCTATCCAGCCATTCCACATGAAAGGTCCGATAAAAAGGAGTTTAACACAGAAGATAGAACGAAAATGGGAAAAATGGCGAAAAACCGTGGTTTTTTTGATTGAAGATACCGATAAAAAGGAGCAAAGAATGTGGGGATTTGGAGATATAAAGAAAGATGCCGATAAAAAGGAGCATCAATTACTGAAAAAAAGATCATCTGATGTCGCTTATCTCATATGAGTAAAAAAAGGGGCTGCGGAATTGAAAAAGGAAGGGAAATTAGAATAAAAAGGAGTTAATTACCGACAAAAAGGAGCAAAAGGTCCAGTAAAAAGGAGTTCTGTGATTCGGGCAAGAGTATTTTGCATGAAGTTAGAAGTAAAAGGAACTCCATTTACTTGGATGTATTCGGAGAAAAGTCAGAGTAAAAGGACTGCATATTAGAATAAAAAGGAGTATTCATGTATTGACTTTTGCAGGATAAAATGAGAAAATCTTTCTAGCATAAAAAGGCGCTCCATTTTATCGGTATAAATTTGAAGCCGGAAAGTACATTCCGAACAAAGATAACGATTTTATTGCTATAAAAAGGAGCAAAGATAACGATAAAAAGGAGCATTCCAAATGCCAGTCAAAAAAACGGATAAAGAAAAATCGGAAAAGGATCTGCTTATACCTGTAGTCAATGTGAAAAAGTCGAATTCCTTAATCCAGTCTATTGGCAAAACAACGTTGCTGGCCAATAAGGTTTTTCTTACCGCACTTCTTAAAGTTGAAAAGCGAAATGGTTGCCCGACCAAGTTGAAACCATATTATGATAAGTTGAAGTCGGTATCCAAGGTCGATTTTTCAAAGGGATTGGTGGCCGAATTCTCTAATTCGGATATGCGGAAGTTTCTTCCGTCAAAATCCGGAAGTTTTTATAAGAATATTGATGAACTGATGGATGTAAATTCTCCTCATTCGTTAAAAAAGCAGTGGGGAATCCTGATCCAGAATGATGAAGATGGTTTGTATGGATTTGTAGATGTCATTACTGCGATGATCTATGATCGTCAGAACAGCAAACTTTTCATTAAGTTTTCGGATGAGGAACAGATTCAGAAGGAAATCTATGGCTTAAGAAAGAATTATACGATTCTGAATTACAGTCTGATGATGAAATTCAAGTCCATTTATTCTTATCGTATTTATGAAATGATTTTGGGACGAATCGGATATGAAGATGGACGTACAAAGGTAAAGAGAGATAAATACTATTTTACATATGGGTTGTCCCAGCTTAAATATCAGCTGGGTGTTTTGGATCCATATATTAATGCGGATGTCCGAAAGGCACTTACAGAGGCGAGAACCGAAGAAGATTTTGAGCGTATTGAGAAAAGCTTATCGGATGAGCATACTATGATGCGTTTCAGTGATTTTGAGACATACACTCTTGCCAGAGCGATGAAAGAAATCAATGGACTGCAGGATCCGGATTATATTTTTGACTATGAACCGACTCGAAGCGGCCGGGGCGGACGAATTACCGAAGTCAATTTTATTATTACGCGTGTTGAGAAAAACACTAAGACGGAAACCGAGAAATTCAAATTATCAGAAGAGGAGAAGGATGAGATTCTGGATCGGATTTCTGACTTGATCGATGAGCCGTTAAAGCTGAAGGATATACGAGCGATTGCAGAGACTGCGGACTATGACTTTGATAAGGTAAAGGCAGCCTATGAAATTGCGGAAGGAAGTAGTGCGGATATCGAGAACCTGGTAGGCTTCCTAAAAAGCGCAATTAAAAACGGTTATGAGAAACCGGTATCCAAAAAAGCAAAAAAATCAACATTTGTTGATATTGACGCGGATGAAATTGATTATGATGAAATAGCGAAAAGAAAGATTGATCGACAGTTTAATGCAGTATAAGGCGAAAATAAAGTTAATGGTACGCATATAAGCGGAAGAGTGTGATATTTGCCGTTGTACGCAAATTTGCGTACAACGGCAAATGTATATACAAAGAGGTCATTATGATTAAAACAGATTGTGATCATACAAGTGTGAAAGTATCGACAAAAGGATCCTTTCGTGAACTCCGTGTCGAAATGCTTGTAACATGCAGTGCCTTGCTTAAAGTATATAAAAAAGCCCTCCGGAAGGAGGGTTTAAGTGAAGGGCAGGTTAATAATAGATTGGATGCATTTGTAAATACCATATGGGACCAGGCGATTTACGACCGGGCTGAACTAAGCGATGCAAATGATTCCGATGAGCCGGCTGCACCAACAGAAGAGTAAACATTTTGGTTTCTGGATCATTGTCCGTATATATGAATGTATATATGAATTTTAACGCTCGTTTAACAGAGTAATTAGGAAATGAAACTGAATTATATGCGATGCGATTTATGATGTAGAGCTTCGATGTTTTTTTTCATTTTGAGCACGGCCCAAACTGCACTGATGCCAATAGAAATGCCAATGGCATAATATGCTGTCTGCATAGCGTAAAAATGGGCAGAGTCCAGCTCGTTACGGACGATGGCAGACATGGTGTAGTAAAGTGTACTTCCCGGGATCATGGGAATAACAGCTGGAATGAAAAATAAAGTTGCCGGTACCTTCCAGTAACGCGCGGAGAGTTCCGCATAAATTTCGCCGAAAGCGGATGAGACAATACTGGAAAAGAAGATTTCATGCGTGTAGTTGTATGTTAAAAGATAAACTCCCCAAGTCAGGAGACCTCCGAAGGAGGATGGAATAATAAGATCATTTCTAAGCTGAAACAGCATGGCAAATCCAAAGGATCCTATAAAAGCAGTGATTAATTGCGTAAGCGGTTGTATCATAGTTGCCTCTTATTGTAAAAAAGAATCGTTGTTATTTTCTATGCGAATATTCATGAAATCAGCATAACGGTCATGAAGCCAAGAGCCAATGCGCCAGCCCACAGGAGACTTTCAATCAGTCGCATTATTCCGGAGATAGTGTCACCGACAAGCATGTTTCGGATGGAATTTGTCATGGCGATTCCGGGAATCAAAAGCATAATGTCACCGATCATGATCTTGTCCATATGGAGGACAGGAAAGATTCGGGAAAGAATTACGATCAGAACACCGACCAAAGAAGCGGCTAAAAAATTAAAAACGATGGTATTCGGTGCAATTTCTCCCAGGCGACGCTGTAAGAAGACAATTAAAATAGCGACAAGTCCACACGCCAGTCCATCAAGAATCGTTCCACCGAAAAAGATTGCAAATCCGAAAGCACCTAAAATGCTTCCAATGATGAATTTTTTACGATTTGCCTCTTCGGCATGGATGGCATTCAGACGTTGATGAAGCTGATCTAAAGGCAACGGAGCGATGCAGCATTGCCGGCTAAGTTCATTAAGATCCTCCAGTTTTTTAAAGTTGGTGGAATCGAGTTTGCGGATTCTTCGAGTTTCGGTTACTTCAATGGCATTGGGAAAAACCATGGTAATGACGATACTGGACGTAATGACAAATACGTTCATGGTTTCGGCTCCATATGCAATGCCCATACGGGTTAAGGTATCTTCCACACGGCTGATTTCCGCACCGCAGGATAAAAGGAGTTCTCCCATATCAAGGAGATAGTGCAACATTATTTTACGTTCTTCGCTAGTCAGTCCCATAGTATCACCAACAAAAATAGATTTCGGAAGATATTGTATAATTTCAAGTCTCAGTTTACAACGAAGAATTGACAAGATAATAATGTCGTTTATAATAAAAATGTTTTTACAAGCTATTATGTGATACGTAAGTATGATGCTGTATGAGGGGGAGCGCCCTGATACAGTGCATAACAGTGAGCGATGGGAGCCTGTGTTTCAGGTTGAGAGGATACTTTAGAGTGTCGACCGCCGATATGTCGTTGATGTATTCCGGCTGGGCTCGCTGTCTTTTTTCGCTTTTTTGCATGTCCGTCGGGGGACATGCTTTTTTTATAGATTTCAAACCTTGATTCGGGGTGGCATCCGGACAATAGCTTGTTTTCGCAAGCGAAACAGAGCAGGAAGCAATCTATAAAAAAGCATATCTTAGGGGGAGCACATACAACCATATCGAAATCTGCACACAAAGGAGAGAGATATGAAAAGTAAAAAAAATCTGGTAAAGCTTACGTTTATGGCAATGATGATCGCAGTGGGTGTTGTTATTTCGCCGATTCTGCGAGTGGAGGGCATGTGTCCCATGGCACATCTGATCAATATAACTTGTGCAGTCTTTTTGGGGCCGTATTATGCTTTCCTCTGTGCATTGCTTATAGGAATTCTTCGTATGGTCTTTTTAGGAATTCCGCCCCTTGCATTGACCGGTGCAATTTTTGGTGCGTTCCTGTCGGGAATGCTCTATCGGTTGTCAAACGGAAAATTGATTTTTGCATTTCTGGGAGAAGTAATTGGTACCGGTATCATTGGCGCAATCATTTCGTATCCTGTTATGACGTACCTTTGGGGAAAAACCGGGCTCACTTGGTTTTTCTATGTTCCAAGCTTTATTGCAGGAACATTGATTGGAGGAAGTCTCGCATTTGTGCTATTAAAACAAATGCAGAAGGCAGGGCTTGTGGCAAGATTTCAAGAAGCATTGGGAACCCGGATTTATGCGGGTGGCGATAGTGTAAAGAATGATGCGATCGGCATTGCTGTATTTGGATTTATAGGTTACCTTGTGACAATGGTTATCGTTCATAATTTCGTTGAGAATCCAACGGTAGTGGCAGAAAATATGAAATACGTTGTTCTTGTGGCATTCTTTGCGGGTGGAGCATGGTACTGGTTTAAAAACCGTGATCATGATAAAGTTGAAAAAAGATATATGTAAAGGAGAAAATGCAGATGGATCGAGATGGTTTGGTAGAACGGTGGGCTCAGTTGCAAAGGGAAGCCCCTTTGATCCACTGCATTACGAGTCCTATCGCAATTAATGACTGCGCAAATGCGGTTTTGGCAGTTGGTGCACGGCCGATTTGTGCAGAATATCCGGAAGAGGTGGCGGAAATTACGAAAAGTTCCAATGCCCTATCAGTAAGCCTTGCCAATATTACAGAGGCGAGGGCGAAGTCCATCATGATTTCAGGCCTTGCTGCAAAGGCTGCTGGAATTTCGTCGGTTATTGACCTTGTGGGAATTCGTTGTTCTGCGTTTCGGCTTGCACTTGCGAAGAAGTACATTGCAGAATGTAAGCCGGCAATTATCAAAGGAAATGCATCCGAGATACGCACATTGGCGGGTGAACGGGGAGAATTTCATGATGGAATTGATACCGCAAAGCAGGATCGTGTGAGCCTGGACGATCCGGAAAGCATTCGCGACATGGAGAAGATTTTAAAAAAACTGGCCGTTCAATATCGGGCAGTGATTATGGCGACCGGGGCGGTCGATCTGATCAGTGACGGAGAGAACACATTTGCAATTGAAAATGGTGTTCCGGAAATGGGCAGAGTCACAGGAACCGGCTGCATTTTGAATTGTCTTATAGCATCTTTTCTTTCTGTGGCAGAACCGCTGGAGGCAGCGGTTCTTGCCGCATCAGTATGGGGAATTTCAGGAGAACTGGGAGATCGTTCCCGGGGACTGGGAACCTATCATATAGAGCTTTTAAATCAGCTGTCTCTCATCGATGGAAAGCGGATAAAAGAATATGCGAAGATAAAACGCATAGAGAAGGGAATCGGTTACGGTTTTTCATAGAGCTTCTGCAGGAAGCCGGACATCATGCATCCACCGGCTGCACCGGCAGATAAAATCGCGTCATGTTTTTGCGGGGTCACACCGCCTATAGCATAGACGGGAATTTTTACGGTCTCGCAAACTTCGGATAAAAAGGAGAGCCCTGCAGCCGCTTTTCCCGGTTTGCATTGGCTTTCCCATATGGTACCGGCGAAACAATAATCCGCGCCTAGCGTTTCCACGCGTTTGGCGTCGGTAATCGAGTGGATAGAAGTTCCGACCGGTAAGTCCTTTTTATGGCAGCTTTCCAAAAAATCCGCTCTATTTTCTGCTAGATAAAGAAATGTTTCAAGGGGTAAATGGAGTCCGTCCGCAGGAAGATCCTCAAGCAATTCGTAATGCGCGTGAAGATACAAAGGAGTGTGCGAAGCGTGTAATTCATTGTAAACCATTCGGAAAAGCGTCTCGTATTGGGCATTGGAAAGGTTTTTTTCACGCAGAATGAGTGCTTTTGGATGAAGAAATGCAAGTTTTCCTAATTGCCGGGCATATTCCGGTAATGAAAAGGGATGATCGTAGGATTCCCAAAGCGATTGGTTACTGATTGCAAAAAAATCCGAAAAAGCATGTGTCTCCAAATTCATGTGAATAAACTCCTTTTTATCGGTAACTTATGGCCATTATATCATGAAAGAAGCCAGCATGAGAATGGCAAGATCCGCTACGTTCAATAAGGTAAAAATCAAAAGGTAATATCCGGGCTGTGCCTTTTGATCTGCTGCGTAAAGCTGATAGGTGATCAGACTGGCCATAGAGGCAATCAGCGTACCAAGACCACCCAGATTTGTGCCAATGATAAGGGCGCGTCCCTGATCTGTAAAACCGGACAGCAGAATAGCGGCCGGTACATTGCTTATAAACTGGGAGCTAATGACAGAGGTCAACTGTTCACGACCGGATAACATTTGGATCAGGAGATTACGGATCGTTTCCATCCGGCCTAAATTGCCGATTAAAACAAAAAAGAAAAGGAAGGTAAGTAATAAGGAGTAATTGACATCACGGAATATCCGGCGGTTGTATCCTCCAATTGCAACAAGGATAATAAGGAGCAGGATTTTCTCATCCAGAATGTGTGCAATGGAAAGCAGAGAAATCAAGAAGAGCAGGATATAAAGCATAAGACTCCGGGTATCAAGCGGATGGAGTTCGGTGGTATTGTTCCCGGAGGTGATTGGTACGTTGTGTACAAGGAATGTCTGAAGAAGCAGTAAAAGGAGCGAAAGTACGGTATAAGGGAGCATCAAGAGGACAAAATCCTTCATCCCAATTCCATAAAAGGATGAAAGAAATAGATTTTGTGGATTGCCGAAAGGCATGAGCATGCTGCCAAGATTTGCCGCTATCGTTTCCTGGACAAGAGCAAAGATCAGATCCCGTGAGGAGACATGGGACATTGTAAGTAATGTCAGAGGCACTACAGTGACCAGAGCGACATCATTTGTGATAAACATGCTGAGGAAAAAACAGAGCAGGGTAAATACCAGACTTAGCTTTCGGACGCTGGCGATGCCGCTTGTCAGCTTGCCGCTGATGTAATGAAAGGTTCCTGCGTGGGAAGCACCGGAAACGACACTCATTAAACTGAAGAGCAGTATGAGAGTACGCCAGTTGATATAGGAAAGATAGGTTTTATCCGGTGTAACGAAGAAACAGGAAAGAAATGCTAAAATTCCGGAAATGCATAATACAGGTTCTTTTTTTATGAATGTTAACATGAAGGACTCCTAAAGAAAAAATCAAAACTTTGATTATGGTATAGCCAAATCGCATTACGTGCAATAAAAAATTCGGCGTACAGGTTTTGCTCTGTACGCCGAAAATTCTGAGTTATATCAATATTTATGCCTGAATCATTTATGCCTTAAGAGATCAGCCGATCTTCTTGTAAACCATCTGTGCATTGTTCTTGTAGATTACAAGGTCGCCGGCACCATTGAATGTGTAACGGTCACCGGTCAGAGAACTTTCGTAAAGACCGGTCTCAAGATATGCAAGCTGAGCCGTTGCGTTTCCGCCCATGTTGTTACGCTCGATCATGGTTAATGTGCGATCAGAGTTGACGGAGCATAAACGATAGTCAATAAAGTTAGCCTGCTGAACGGTACCGTCTCCGTAGGTTGTGTAAAGCCACTGATAGGTGCCAATGCAGTTTAAGCCGGATTTCATATTTGCGTTTGATGCATTTGGAATCCACTTTCCGTCAGCACCTACAAAGTACTGACCTACCCAGCAGTTTGTGAGCATATAGCCCTGTGGTCCAAGGTAATAGTTACCTACCCATTTATTTTTAGCCCAAGTGCCGTCGTCCTGTGCATAGAACCAAAGATTTCCGGAAGGTACCCACTGACCGGCATTGGCGGTGATTGTGCTTCCTAAAACGGTCATTGCAGCCAATGTTGCTGCCATAAATTTCTTTAATTTCATAAAAAAACCTCCATATACTCTATAAACGGCAAAATTAAAAAAGGAAAAGATTTGTCGTTTCTTAACACATGCATTATACGATATTTACGAGGGTTAAGATTTTAAAATATCTTACAAATTCGTTATCTAAAGTTAACAAACACCACTATTTCTTACGGAAAAACCAGCAAATACTTTTGGTATAAATGCAGGTCATGAATTTGACATTTTTGAGAGTAATCTGATTTCTTCTCCTCATAAAAACGGATATGATAGGCATAGTTTTAATGAGGAGGCTCTTTATGAACGGTATCCGTTTTCTCGATAATCAAGGTAGCTTTGCATTGGAAAATCCGGAGAATTACAGTTATCTGTATTTTCCGCTGGCAGGGGAGTCCGGGCTGAAAAGTGCGATTACACCTAATTTAGGCGGTGACAGTAAACTGGATCAGACATCATTTTTGCTGGAGCCGGTCAGTGCGGAAAATCTGCATAACAATCGGAGTACCAGAAATTTCTGGTGTCTGATCGATGGAGAAGAGCCCTGGTCATGCAGTGGCGCTTCGGCCGGAGCAGAGGCGGATCGTTTTACAGAACGGCAGGAAGCATCCCGTGTGACAGGTGGTATTCTTTTTCATAAGGTGGAGCGAATTCATCCCCAGGATTCGCTGCGTGCAGAAATGTTGTCATTCATTCCGAAGGACTTAAAAACGGAAGTCCTTATGGTGACAATTCATAATGAGGGGCAGAAAGAAAAAAACATTACCGGAATTGCGGCGATTCCAATCTATGGAAGGAGCGCAGATAACATCCGGGATCATCGTAATGTAACTTCCATGCTGCATCGTATCCGTACAACGAAGGAAGGTGTTGTGGTGACACCGACGATGTCGTTTGATGAAAGAGGACATCAGGTAAATCACCGATCCTATTTTGTCATGGGTACAGTA
>ONLM01000031.1 GCA_900318695.1 uncultured Eubacteriales bacterium
GGAGATGATTTCCATTGGACGATTGGCCCGCTCGGTCGGCTCATCGTTTCTGTCTCTGATCCAAGCAACGGGAAATTCCGCATTGGCCTTTCCCGGCATCAATGCTTCGATACAGTCACCGAGAGCGATTACGTTTCGAACCTGTACATGAGCGATCTTTGTTTCGGCATCATAATCGGTAACGGTGCCCAGGAAGTCATGATTTACAGAATTATTTGAGTATTCATGATAAATAATAGTTTCTTTTCCGGCACGTTCCGGATAGAAGCCAGGGCATACTTCGCGGTTTTCCCCTTTATTGATTTCATTGAGGTGATACTGAAGTCGTTCATCCGACATTTGACCGTCGCAGTCATAAAGTTCATCAATCAAATGACGGTAGCCGGAAACAACGGAAGCAACGTAGTATTCGGATTTCATACGACCTTCGATCTTAAGCGAAGAAACTCCGGCTTCCATCAGTTCTTTGATCTGACGGCCGGCCATCATATCCTTGGAACCGATTGTAAACATATTTTCATCGGTACTGAGTCGGGTGTCCTCTTCCATCAGATGATACTGCCAGCGACAGGACTGGGCACAGCCACCGCGGTTTGCATCACGAAGCGTCATACGATTACTCAGAGTGCACCGGCCGGAAATATTTACGCACATACCACCATGGATAAAAGCTTCTGTTTCGACAGGACACGCTGCGGTGATGGCACGAACCTCTTCCATGGAACATTCGCGAGCCAATACCACACGATCTACATGGTTTTCTTCAACCATAAGTCGGGCAGTCAAAGAATTGGTAACAGACATCTGGGTACTGCAGTGGACTTCCAGCTTTGGAGCAACACGCTTGGCAAGAGCCATGATGGAAACACTGGCAGTGATAATGGCGGTGACACCGGCTTCTTCCAGATCCTTCAGATACTGTGCAAGACCTTCAAAGTCTTCATTGTGCGGAATAATATTTACGGTTACGTGGATGTTTGCACCATGCTCTCTGGCATAGGCACATATTTCACGGATGTCTTCCAAGGAGAAATTGGATGCGTGGCTACGAAGGGAAAAAGACATACCTCCCAGATATACAGCATCCGCGCCATAGTTGATTGCTACCTTTGCACGGGCCAGATCTCCCGCCGGAGCCAGAAGCTCCGGTTTTGTTAATCGTTTGTTATCGCACTGTTTTCTGTTCATAATATCCCGAATCAAGCGGCTCGTTTGAAAACTTCGCTCGATATTCCTTTCCGATCACGGATGGATCTTCCCCATCCAAAATTCTTCTATATGCGTGAATTGCATCCATCTGTTCTTCCAGCGTAATGTAACTGCCTTCAATCAGAAGACCCATAGGGTCGCTTTGCAGAACATCACGGATGAAATCGAAGGAGTCCAGTACATTATCGCTGTAGATCAAGGTGCCGGTCTCATCCTCATAAACCGGCATTCGTCCTTCACCGCGTTTGCTTTCTATAAGGTAGAGATGTCTGCTTCCGCGTAAAGTTTCCGTCAGCTGATTGGCTTCCTGATACGCACTGAGAAGCTGACGATAGGAACGGGACATCAATGTACGGCCATGTACTGTGACAATGGCTTTATGCACAGCGGATGAAATTTCATCGGTTTCCTGTAATGTAAGAAGCGGTGAAACAGAGACACCCTCGATGCCGCGATCCAGCCACCAGTTTGCATCATTGATCGAAGTCATAAGGGTTTCTGGATCATAGATCATACGTCCTACGAGTTGATGTTTTCTGGCCATGCTCAACAGGGCGGGATCGGCAAAAAAGATTGCGTGAATGTCCAATGTGCCAAGGTGTGCCATCAGAGCATCGGCTTTTTCCAGCATACCTTCGTGAAGCGTCATATTGGCCCGTACAGCAATCTTTTTTCCGGCTGTCCGAATCCTATCGACGATCTGCGGCAGTTCTTCCCGGCTCAGTTTTTCTGCAACGGTGCTGCTAAGGCCGTCCACCGAAACCATTATGGTATCGGTTTCTGTACGAAGCAGATTCTCCAGATCGGAAAGGCGTTCAAGCGTTGTAATAAGTTCTTTCATCATTTTATTTTTATAGGGACCTGTCAGAATCCTACAGTACAGAATCTTCTGCGGGTCCGTCTCCTTTAAATCGGTGCCATATGGTAACGACCATGTCCTCTAAACGGACATGAACTGAATCATTATTACATACCCTACAGGGTGTTTTTGTCAAGGCTCATTGGAAAGTTCCGGGGAAAAAAACATTATTTTCAAAAAATGAAACTTAGTTTCATATTGACATTCATGAGGAATACAATTAGATGAAGCCGATTTCAACTAGAGAATTATTTCACCTTTGGCAGATTCCATTCATATTTTGCAGCCAGATATCGCAGCACAACAACGCCGATAAAGCCGGACAGTAAAGCGATTTCTTCCTGACGGGTATAGGCATATAAAAGTGCCATAAGACATCCGCCGGCTATAGAGGCTACCGCATAGACATGTTTTCTGAAAATGTCCGGCATTTGTACTGCCATGATATCTCGAAGTGCACCGCCGCCGACTCCGGTAATGAATCCTAAAAAAACAATAAGAAAAATATTTTTGGAATATCCAGAATTGATTCCAATCATAACACCGTCAACCGTAAAGGCCGCAAGCCCCAATGTATCAAACCAGAATACCAACTGA
>ONLM01000101.1 GCA_900318695.1 uncultured Eubacteriales bacterium
AGCTTCTCTGCTCCAAAGTCGCTCCAGTCAATGTCCGCACCCTCAAAGGTCTGCCATGCATCCGGGAAGTCACTTACATATTTCTGAATGTAATGATCCTGGAACAATACGATATCCGGAAGTGTGTCGTACTTTCCGGCAGATCCTGCCAGCGTTACCGCATTCTCTACATCCGACGACTGAGATACTTCCACAATATTCAATTTGAAATCTTTGTCTACATTCTTCTGATAATCTGCTTCTGCGGCTTTTAAGGCAGGGATGTTAAAGTTTTTATCCCAGGCATAGACAGAAAGAGTATGCTCATCCTCTGCGCCGGTATCGACAGCCTGTGCGGCCGGTTTGGCTTCCGTCTCGGCTGCTGCCGCTTTTGTTTCCGCCTCTGCCGCCTTCGTTTCTGCAGGTGCCGCCGGAGCGGATGGAGACGGACTGCAAGCCGTCATGGATGCTGCCATAGTTCCGGCAAGTACTGCCGTCAAAAGTCTTTTCTTCATAAATTTACCTCCGAATTTGTGCATTTCGTTCAATGTTTCGAACTGAATTGCTTTTGTTTATGTATATTTTATCAGACATATCACGGTAATGTGACTGATTTCTGCACATATAATGCGCATTTTCGACCATTTTGTGCATTGTTACCGTTACCGCGATCGAATATGATGTTTCGTTATGCAAAATGTTCATTTTCATCCGAAGGAAAAATAAAAGAAAGACCTTCCGGTCTGGATTTTCATCAGCATCCCGCAAGGGACTGTGAAAATCCGACCAGAAGGTCTTCATTTTCGTATAAATCTGTCTTATGGTTCGAAAACGCACACAAGGATGCAACAAACTTATGCAGCCTGTGTTGCTTTCTTCTCCTTTTCCTTCTTGGCGATCATCGGAAGGATAATACCAAGTGCGCAAAGTACGCAAGGAGTGATAACGTTAAGAGCAAATGTAAACGGATCCGCATCGTACATACCGAGGATACAGCTTGCTGCTGTAACAAGGAAGCACCAGCCGCCAAAGAACATGGCAACATTATGATTCTTAACGAAACGATATTCCGGCTTGAACTTGTCTTCTGCCTTACGGAGTGCCATGTATGCAAAGAATACCCAAAGGTAACGCATTGGCATACATACTGAGTTCAGCTTTGTGAGCTGCTTCAGAACGGCAGCCGCACCCGGTACAAATGACTGGATCAGAATGATGGCACCAGAAAGAACAGCGACCATCTTGATACCGTTTACGTAAGCACCGGCATCATTCTTCTTAAGAAGAGCGGTAGGAATGTACTCACGGGAATCTTCATTATCAAGAAGCATACGAAGCGGAGCATCAATAGAGATAACCAGTGTTGAAAGCTGGCCAACCACATTGCAAAGTGCGTAGATGATCAGAAGTGTATCACCGATGTGGTAGTAGTTACCAAGCTTCTGGAATGCCCAGTAAGAACCGTTGGAGTTGTATGAGTTAAATGCCTCCTTTGATGCATTGATCTCGTTCGGATCAAACATCATACCCATAGCGATGGTACCAAGCATAGCGCAGATCACAACCATAATGGCAAGCGTGATCATAGCCTTAGGGAAGCCCTTGGATGGATTCTCAACCTTGTTTACATATGGGGATATCTTCTCACATCCGCCTACTGCAAATACAATAATGGAAAGAGATGTGAAATACTTGATGTCAAAGGATGGAACCAGTGTCTTTGCATTAAAAGTCATGTTTACGAAACCGCCGTTTGGATTGATGGCCGGTGCGGCAAACATCATAAGAATGTAAAGGATGGACATAACGAACATGGATGTTCCGGCCAGAGTAGCAAGCTTCTTTAATGGGTTCAGACCGCGTGAAGCTACCCAGCAGAAGAACAGAAGGATGATAAATGTCACCATCTGTACGCCCAGTGTCGGGAAGGAATCATAAGTCTCGCCGTTACGGAAAACCGCCCAGCTAAGAGCCTTAAGACCACCTGAGGACTTAGAAGCAATGTATGTGATATGACATGCCCAGTAAGTCCAACCTGCATAGTATGCAAGCTTTGAAGTTGTTGTTGAGTGAATCCATGAAGATACACCACCGCCTGATGTCTTAAAGGCAGAACCAAGTTCACCTACCATCAGCGCATACGGTACGAAGTACAGTGCGAACATCAGTACCCAGCTGAACATTACCTGTATACCATTGAAGTATACGAAGCCATTGAGGACGTTACCGAATCCCCATACTGTTGAGAACGCCATGAACGCAAGCGTACTCCATTTGATTGTCTTTGAATCCATTTGAAATACCCCTTTATTTTGATTTTTTACGACCGGCAAGATTCAGAAACCGGTCTTTTTAGTCCCGGGCAGTGAAGTATCACCGTCCGGGACTTTTATAACAGAGCATCCCCACAAATGCTCAAGTTAAACAAATTGACAGAAGTTCTTTGAACTTCACCGAAAACATTGCGCTTCGAAAACGAAAATCACAATGAAATCACAAGCCGAAGCCGGCATTAGAATTTCAATGTATAGTTTCCGTCTCCTACACCTTCTACACTGGAGCTGAAAAGTACACGTGCCGCTTCAATCAGTGCTGCCGTATCCTTCGCGCCTGCTGTTTCATATGGTGAATGCATTGCAAGCTGCGGAAGACCGATATCTACGGTATTCAGTGCAACCTGTGCCTGTGAAATGTTTCCAAGTGTTGATCCGCCAAGCATATCCGAACGGTTGGTAAAGGTCTGATACGGTGCTTCCGCCTTCTTGCAGATCTGACGGAAAATCGCGCCGGATACCGCATCGGTGGTATATTTCTGATTGGCACTGTACTTAATGACGATACCCTTATTCATATATGGGCGATTGGTCGGGTCTGCCTTCTCCGGGTGGTTTGGATGTACGGCGTGTGCATTATCTGCCGATACCAGGAAGCTGGAAGCAAGTGCACGAAGATAATCTTCCTCACTTCTTCCCATAGCACTGTTGATACGGTGCAGCACATCCTTTAAGAAGGTACTTGCTGCACCCTGCTTTGTGCCGCTGCCGACCTCTTCATTGTCATATACGATATGAACCGCAACACTGTTCTTCGGCTCTGCCGCAAGGAAACCCTTCAGTGATGCAAATGCACACTGGAGATCATCCAGACGTCCGCAGGCAATAAATTCCTTGTTCAGACCAAGTGTTGTACCCTTCATACGGTTATACAGGAAAAGATCCGTATCCAGAATCTCGGACTCTTTGCATCCTGCTTCCTGCGCAATGAGCTTCAGGAACTGATTTTTCTCCTCACCAGCCTCGCAGAACAGCGGAAGCATATCCACCTGTGCATTGAACTTATATCCGTCATTCACCTCACGGTTCATGTGAATGGCAAGGTTCGGGATGATCAGAAGATCCCGATCGATATTAATAAGCTTTGTTGCCACACCGTTTTCTGTTTCTACCAGAACACGTCCGGCTACGGAAAGCGGACGATCCAGCCATGGTGCGCAAAGCATTCCGCCATACTTTTCAACATTCAGCTTTACATACTGCTTATCAATGGTGATCTCCGCATTGGTCTTGATCTTAAAAAGCGGAGAATCACTGTGGCTTGCCATCATCTGGAAGCCGGTGAAATCCTTCTTTGGAATCTGGAATGCGATAATTGCGGAATCATTGCGTGTCACAAAATATCTGCCTTTTTCTTCCAGTGTCCAGGCATTGCCCTCAAAAAGCTGTGTATAACCTGCTTCCAAAAGCATTTCCTTCATATTCGCAACTGCATAGAAATCAACCGGACTGCGATCGATAAACTGAAGCAGTTCGTTGTTCACTGCATCATAATTCATTTCGTATTTACCTCATAAAAAATTTCATTCAACATACCTTTCGCTCAAGAGCGGTACGTATGAATAACTTTTATTTACAAATAATTTTCGTTCATGTCTGTTATAAATTCAGTTCATGAACTTCCTCATTATACTCTTTTGTTAATTCTTCATCAACCCTTTAAAAGGTTAAAAAAGCGAATTGTTGAATTATATTTGCAGAAATTTTTGCATTTTTATGTCTGCTCGTGCAAGCACGGCGTTCGCTTGACGGCTTTATAAAA
>ONLM01000221.1 GCA_900318695.1 uncultured Eubacteriales bacterium
ATAAATAGGGGAATGTTAAAATAGACGAAATAATTTATTGCTTTAATTTGCTAAAGGTTATAATATATCAAGAAACAAAAAAAGGAGAAGATTATGTCAACTGCGAATTTGGGAATGTTGATAGCGATGTTATTGTACCTTGCAGGGATGCTGGTCATCGGATTTAAGACACTGGACCGGACAGGCTCTGCAGGTGATTTTTATCTGGGGGGACGAAAGCTGGGACCATTTGTAACGGCGATGAGTGCGGAGGCTTCCGACATGTCATCATGGCTGCTTATGGGCTTGCCGGGGCTTGCATATCTTAGCGGCGTTGCGGATCCGGTGTGGACAGCGATTGGATTAGCTGTGGGAACGTATTTGAATTGGCGCATTGTGGCGAAAAGAATACGTTTGTATTCAGAAATCAATAATTCAATTACCATTCCTGAATTTTTCTCAAAACGATATGGGGATAAGAATAAAATGCTGACACTGGTTGCTGCCATATGGATTGTTGTATTTTTTATTCCATATGCAGGATCCGGTTTTGCTGCCTGTGGTAAGCTGTTTTCCAATATTTTTGATATGGACTACCATACCGCAATGATCGGTAGCGCGTTCGTTATTATAGGATATACTTCTTTGGGAGGATTTCTGGCGGCGTCAACAACAGATATGATACAAAGTGTTGTTATGAGTCTGGCGCTTTGTATCGTTCTTTGCTATGGTACGATCCGAGCCGGCGGATTGGGTGCTGTAATGGAAAATGTACAGGCGCTTCCCGGCTATTTTTCAATGATGGCATCCTATGATCCGGTTCATAAAACAGAAGTGCCGTATCATGCCTTATCGGTGATTTCGACACTTGCCTGGGGCTTGGGATATTTTGGTATGCCGCATATACTGCTTCGTTTTATGGCGATTGAAGATCATGAAAAGTTGAATTTGAGCCGACGCATTGCATCCGTTTGGGTCGTAATTTCCATGGCGATTGCCATTGTCATTGGAATGGTAGGACTTGGTATGACGAAGGCCGGAGTTATTCCATCACTGGACGGTTCCAATTCCGAGACCGTTATCATTTTAATTTCGAGCACTCTGGCCGGGCATGGTTTATTGCCGGCATTCATAGGCGGCATAGTTCTGTCCGGTATCCTTGCCTCGACCATGTCTACAGCGGATTCACAGCTTCTTGCCGCGTCCAGTTCTGTGACAAATGATATTCTGACGAATGTCTTTCATATCCGTTTTAGCGATAAAAAGCTTATGTATATCGCTCGTGCAAGCCTGTTTATTATTGCGTTTATCTCTATTATTATTGCATGGAATCCGGACAGTTATGTTTTTAAAATTGTCTCGTTCGCCTGGGCCGGATTTGGAGCCAGCTTTGGACCGGTTACGATTTTAGCCTTATTCTGGAGAAGATCCAATAAAGAAGGGGCTTTGGCCGGAATGATTACAGGCGGTATCATTGTTTTTGTCTGGAAATATATCGTACGGCCTATGGGAGGATATTGGGATATATATGAATTACTTCCTGCATTTATCATTGCAATTCTTGTGAATGTGTTTGTAAGTCTTGTTACGAAAGCCCCTGATGAGTCTGTGACAAATGAATTTGATCAGGTTGAAAATCAGTTAAAGAGAATATAGGAATCAAGAAAGTGCGATTTCTACAGAAGGTGTTACCTCTGCAGTCTTGCTGTCACGGGAAGCGAAAAAGCCGGCAACGACAGGTCCGACTACCTGATGGATGATAGTGGCGAGAACGCAAGGAAGGATAGCCATGGTTCCAGGGAATGCAGTGTTTGCCAATGTGCAGGACAGACCGGAATTCTGAAGACCGACTTCAAGAGAAAGAGCGCGGACCTTTGCTTCGGACATTCCAAATAACTTTGCGGTAGCGTAACCTGCGGCAAGGCCCAGGACATGATGCAGAAGTACGAAGAAGGAGGTTACAAGGAGAAGAAACAGGCCGTTGGATGTGAAGACGGTTCTATTTGGGCCTACGCACATACCAAGAACCAGAAGAATACATACCGATGACATTGTAACGAGGCTATCCTTCAAGGCTTCTGCCTTGGCGCCTAATGCGGAATGAACAAGAATACCGAGAACGATCGGCATAAAAACAACAACGACAATAGAAAGGAACATGTTCAGGAAATCTACGGCGATCCACTGACCGGCGAGAAGCAGCGTCAGAGATGGTGTAAGGAATGGCGCAACCAGGGTCGTGCACATAGTCATGGTTACGGAAAGTGCGACATCACCTCGCGCAAGGAAAGTCATGACATTGGAAGCGGTTCCGCCGGGAACACATCCGAGAAGAACAAGACCGGTAGCGACTTCTGCTGCAGATTTGGCATCGAAGCCAAACATAAGGAACAGTTTTGCAACCAAGAAACCAAACCCGGCCATATAGACGTATTGGGAGAAGAAACCCACCAGTACGTCTTTCGGTCTTCTTAAAAGGAGAAAGAAGTCATCGGCCTTCAGTGTCATACCCATACCGAACATGATAACGGCAAGGAGAATATTGACCATACCTAATTTTGGGAAGTGCTGTGCCAATACCGGGACAAAAGAAAGGTCTACGGCGATGCCGGACAGCGCTTTGAACGGAGCCGGTAAGAGCAGAGAAAAAACGGCTACAACGATAGACATAAGGGCTAAGTTCTTTTTTGTAAATGAGGTGGCTTTCATAAGAAGATTTTTCATAATAAAATCCTTTCTATAGAGGTTATAATGGAAAATGAAGATGAAGATGAAACTGGTTTATCGTGAAGCCTTGTATGCTCGTCCGCGTTCGTTGAGACGACGCATGGCATCGAGGAATTCCTCTCTGGAGACGGAACCGGCGAGATTTGCCCATTCGGTTGTCTGGGTGAATTTATCTGCCATGGCGTCAAATTCGGATTCATCAATTTCTACATCGTCGAAGCAGACCGGAAGTCCCATGGTGTAGTTGAAATCCATGCAGCGTTGCAATTCTTTTTCATCCTGCGCAAA
>ONLM01000169.1 GCA_900318695.1 uncultured Eubacteriales bacterium
GGAGAAGCGGACATTGTGTAGTTTTCCATCCTGAAGATCAAAGTGAATAAGTTGTGAGCAGACACCGGAAGGTCTGAAATTGAATTCTGCCATAATACTCCTTTGTAAGGGTTGTATCGTGTTAAAAAAGTAAGACGAACCCTCTGTTTATATTGTATTTTAGAGTAACATGAAGGCGATTCGTATTCAAGTATAAGATTTTAAAGAAATGAGGTGAACGGTATGCTGATAAAAAATGTTATCAAACGTTCGGATATGATTTCGTGCACATTATGTAAAGATGCACCATGCAGCAGTGCGTGTAAGGTCATAGATCCGGCAGGTGCATTACTGGGGATATGGTTTGATAATCAGGATGTGGCAGCCATGAAACTGCCGGACGTGAATCCATGTGTAAAATGTGAAGCATTGTGTGAAAAGGCATGTGTAAACAGAGGAAGTGTTCCGATCAAACATCTGATAACGGAACTGTATGAAAAGGTGCGGCCTATGGCAGAAATACCCGTCCCGGAGGAACAGAGTCGGCTCGCCTGTGATTTGTGCGGTATCCCATTGGAAAATCCATTTTTATTATCTTCTTCAGTAGTTGCGTCTACATATGATATGTGCGCAAGAGCTTTTGAAGCAGGATGGGCCGGAGTTTGCTTTAAAACGATCTGTTCATTGGATATTCATGAAGCGTCGCCTAGGTTTTCTGCAATCAAGGGAGATAACGGAAGTATTTTAGGCTTTAAAAACATAGAACAGCTCTCGGATCATAGTGTGGCTGAAAATATGGAGATATTCAGGCGGCTGAAAAAGAATTATCCGACCAAGTTTATTCTTGCATCTATTATGGGACAAAATGAAGAAGAGTGGGAATCGCTGGCAAAACTCTGTGAGGAAAATGGCGCGGATGCGGTGGAATTGAATTTTTCATGTCCAAACATGCAGGAGGATGGCCTGGGTTCTGATATTGGACAGGTACCGGAACTGGTAGAGAAGTTTACCCGGGCGGCCAAAAGAAGTACCACCATTCCGGTTCTTGCAAAGCTTACGCCGAATGTTGCCACGATGAGTCCTGCGGCGGAGGCTGCTCTGCGGGGAGGAGCGGATGGAATCGCTGCAATTAATACGATAAAAAGTATTGTAGGCGTCAGTCCGTATACGTATGTATCCGCTCCAGCGGTAAAGGGAAAATCGGCGGTCGGCGGCTATAGCGGAAATGCTGTAAAACCAATAGCACTTAGGTTTATTGCGGAGATTGGGCAGAATCCTGTACTCAAGGACATGCATATAAGTGGAATGGGTGGAATCGAGACTTGGAAAGATGCTCTTGAATTTATACTTATGGGATCTGGTTCCATTCAGGTCACAACGGCCGTAATGCAGTACGGATACAGGATCATTGATAATCTGAAGGAGGGATTGAATTATTACCTAGCGCAGATGGGAATAAAATCGGTAAAAGATATCATCGGTGCAGGACTTGATACAGTAAGTGATACAACGGATGTTCTGGAAAGAGATACCATTCTTTTTCCAACTTTTGATTTGGAAAAATGCAATGGATGTGGAAGATGTGTCATCTCGTGTGATGACGGCGGGCACCAGGCCATTCGGTTTGATGATAGAAAACCAAAGCTTGACGGAAGTAAATGCGTGGGATGCCACTTGTGCAGGCTTGTATGTCCAAGGGAAGCTATTGCAGCGGGGAAAAAGCGGATAAAAGCATGAACTTTAACACTGTTTCGGAATAAAGAGAAAAGCATATTTAAAGGCACTGTTGATCGTTGAAGAAGCCTCCGGAAGCCTGATTGAACATTACCACTCCGAGCCGGAAGAAACGAATACTTTCCTTAATGAGCTGCTCCTTGTCCGTGTGAAGACCATGTATATGAACGCACTGAAAATGGTTGTTGCACCTGTGGTATTCTTCTCTATTGTTTCCTGTATTGTTCAATTCTCTGACTTGAGTTCTCTCGGCAGAATAGGCGGAAAGTTAATCGGCCTGTATCTGTTCACTACGGTTCTTGCTGTTTTTACAGGGGTAGGAGTGTTTGCTGCCTTTGCGCCTGCAAATGTCGCACAAGGTTCTATGCGGCATTTCTACCGGCCTTTTAGGGAGAAATTGGGAGTCCCCGTGGAGACGGTATGCTTATTGTCCAAACTACATGAAGCAAAGCATCATATCAACGTAAAGGTAGCTATGGACGAGCTTGATCTTACAAGTGCAGAAGCAAAGGCAACATACAAAGAGATAGAGGAATGGGTGCAGGAGAACTATGGATTTCACGTGACAAATCTAAATATTGCGCAGGTAAA
>ONLM01000103.1 GCA_900318695.1 uncultured Eubacteriales bacterium
CAGCCCTCACAGGAAATGAAACTCGGAATAATACCGGCACTGCGCAGACGTTTCTGGATTTCGTCTCCTACAAAACCTGCGGTAAAACCAATTGCCGTAGAGGACATTCCCAGCTTTTCCAGCATGAGAGAAACGTTTATCCCCTTTCCTCCCGCCTGCATTTTTTCTTTTATCGTACGGTTTGTTTTGCCAAGTTCGAAATTTTTCATCTTTACAAAATAATCCAATGATGGATTAAATGTCACGGTATAGATCATAATGCCTTCTTTCTTTTGGTCGTTCCTATCTCTTTTTTCCGTTTTGCAGACCTTCGTAAAGTATGTGCCACCTGAAGGTCCGGCTTTTTCAATGTTTTTCCGCCGGGAAGCTTCACCGCAGAACTTCCTCGTCGGATTCGTCGCTTTCTCCTTGGCTTTTTACCCTCTTTTTCCACACGGTACTGATTAATTTCTTCCGCAATGGTTGTATAATCCCGTTCCAAAAGTTCCAGGGACATTTCTCTGCTGAGAAGTGAATACTCTATCCCGTTCCGGATATGCTGTATGACCTTCGCCTTTGATTCCCGTTCATATTTATATTTCAGATTGCGTTCTACAATATGCTGTAATTCCCTGCGCCATAAAAGACTTAGTTTCCGGTCGACTTCAAGCTTGGGATTTTTTTTAGGCTGTCGCAATATATAAAAATCCGGCCGGCCGTTAATCTCATCAATCGTAATGATTCCCCAATACTCCGGTACATGCTCCTCAATATGCGCAGCATGTGTCGAACCGCAGGCAATGAAATTTCCGTCAAAATACCGGTCATAATCTTTCACCTGTGTCTGCAGACGCTGATAGGTATCCGCATCCGATTTAATCTCCACACCATAAAACGCATCTTCCGTAATCAGAATCACATCCGCCCGAGATTCTCCCATATTCTTTTCTTCAATGATTCTGCATTTGCCATAGCACTCTTCCAAAAACAGGAACAATGGCTCCCGAATGTCTTTATCATACAGCATGAACACACATCCCCTTACTTGTTTCCGCTTAAGACTGATTCAATGAATCTGATTGCTTATTCTACCATATTACACCGCTTATATTGCGGAAACTTTTCTTTTATACATATCTTTCCGCCAATGCATAGCCATTTTACACAAATAATTATGTTGTTTTTATTTCGCATTGTTTAATTTGACTAATCCATAATTCTATAGTATACTTTCCTTATTCCATAAAAATTTGCTCCATGTGTTAAAGAACAGTTCCATAAAATCTGTCTTTAACGTTTATCAACTCCAAACCACAGAGCGGTAATGATTTTAAAATCATTACCGCTCTGTGGTTTTATAGGTACATACATTGTAATAAAAGGCTTTATTTCCTATAATGATGGGATATGTATGTCACTATCGAATTACAAGGAGTATAGAATGGAAAGCAATACAACTCAACCATCCAAAAGCCGTCTTCCTTGGATCATTCTCACTATTTTGATCCTTCTGCTCGCCGGCTTTTTTAGTTTCCTGGTTTTTACCGCCATGCGGCAGGATGCCAGGGATCCTGCCATGCAGCCACCAAAGACAGAAGCCGCTAAAACCGAAAGCATTTCTGCTTCCTCGGCAGAAGTCTCTACCCATCCATCCGTTTTTCTTTCGAAACTGCAAAAAGAGAAGGACGTTTCTCTGCTCTTTTTAGGAGATTCCTATTCTGCCGGCGCAGCCCAAGGGCAGAATACCCTTTGGCAAGATGCACTCTTAAACCTGCTCCATGACCGTTTTCATGCCCGCCTTCACAGCGATAATCTCGCTCTTCCTGCCGGTAATGATACCTATAGCAGCTATGTTGCTTATATGCGCCAAGTATCAGAGCAGACTTCTCCTTATGATGCCATTTTCCTTTCTCTTGGTTTCTACGACGATCCATTTACCTTCGAAACCTACCTGAGAGGACTTATCGCCTGTCTCCAGGCTCATAACCCGGATGCCGTCATCTATGGCCTGATTCCTTCTTCCGCCCTTACCGCATCCGTCGGCAATGCCGATGAAAACGCAACTTTGCAGACTGCAATTTTGCAGAGCACCGGCTGTCAAACGATCAATCTTTCCGAAGCCTTTGCGGTCAGCCACCAGGATTTCTCAACGCTGACCGATGATGGGATTCTTCCGAATGAGGCCGGTGCCGATGTCATTTCCAAATGGATTCTTCTCTCTATCGAAAAGGACCCGACATTACCGGAAACATCTTTCGACGCAGATGCTTCGGATTCTTCGAAAGCCTTTCTGGATTTCGCATATCTTGATGCAGCGAAATTCAACCGGATGGATGACACGCACTATCAACTGACAGGAACTCCAAAATCCTATGGATTCTCGCACAGCACGGCGCTTGTCGGAATAGAGTTCAATACCGTGGAATCCACTTCCTTCGAGGTTTCCATCGGCGATCGGCTTTTCCGGTCTGCTGATCGCACTCCTGCTCTGTCCGGTTCCGGTCGTTACATCTTGCCATTGGGAAATAATCTTATCCTGCAGGATCCCCTTGTTCTTACTTTTTCTTCAAAACAATCGGCCGATCAGTTTCATGGTCTTATCCTATCCGGCAATGTTTCTCTTATCGGAAAACCGATTCTTCCAGAAATGCCGGAAACAACCGTAGCCATACCGGAATCCACGGAATCTTCAGAATCCGCCGAATCGACTATCGCAGAGACATCCTCCGAACCGGCCTCGCATGACGCTCTGACCGAAGAAAGCAAAAAACAGACGGTGATTCAGCAAAGTTCTCCTGTTAAACGCTCTCATGAAAGTGCAACTTCCGAAAGCACCGCTTCCCGCAAAGCAGTGGAAAAACCAGAAACACTTCCTGCCCCACAGGAATCCGCTTCCCCGGAAAGTTCTCCCGTAATTCCATCCGTATCAGCTCCGGAGAGCCATCCTTCCTCTATGACACCGAAGACAATACGCCCCGGACAGGGAATCGATCCGGAAGCATGGAGTAAAAATGCCCCTTCCGTACCTATTTCTTAAGATACCTACGCAAAACAGCGCTAAAATTCATATAAAATTCATTGCTTTTTAGAAATCAAAAAAGTAATATGTTTTAGATGCGGCGCAATCTATCCCCGCCGTATATCAATGTTCTCTGAACATTCTGGAGGAAATTATGGAAGAAAATAACAACAAACCGCAAAATGGCTTTGATTTCAAAGCTTTTTTTGCAAAAAACCGTACCGCTTGTCTTGCCGGTCTTGGTGGTATTATCGTTGCTGCGCTTGCTGTTGCCGGAATCGCCACTTTCGGTCATAACGCCGATACAAATGCAGTGACTACATCGGCAGCACAGACTATACCGGAAGCGATCAACATCGAAACCTCTACCGGCGGTGCATACGAAAAACTCGGCGCCTCAAAACCGGTAAATGTCCTTGTTCTTGGCGATGCCTTTTCTTACGGAGACTCTTCCTGGGCAGATCTTCTGACTGCACAGCTTGGCGAGAAATACGGTTCGCAGATTTCTCTTGATAATCTTTCTCTTACCGGAACAAATGACATTGCCTCCGGTTATGCACAGATTAAAAATCTGGACAATTCAACCGATTATGACCTTGCCATCCTTTCCTATGGAAACCATGGTGATTCGACATACTTTGAAACATTTTACGAAGCAACCCTTCGCGCTTTATATTCGAAATTCCCGAATATTTCCATTCTTTCGGTAAGCGAACCAACCAGTGATGCCACTGCTTCGATTCAGAAAATTACAGATCATTATTTTGGAAAGACCATTGATCTTTCCAAAATAATGAAGGATCACAAAGAAGATCCTGCTACCTATTTGACCGATTCCGCAGTCCGGTTTAATGATGACGGTCAGAAAATTGCAGCAGGCCACATTACCGATTTTATCGATTCTCTCGTAAAGAATCCTGAAACCTCCGATAAGAAGGAAATTTCCGTTCTTAATCCGAATGCCGGCGCTCTCGATAAATTCACCTATATCCCGAGCGGGGACTTCGAGGCCATCGACGATACCACATACTACATCAGCGCTGACGACATTACCGATGACGATGGCAATACGGTATCCGGTATCATGCTCATTGACTATTCTCTTATCGACGGTACAAACCAGTTTTATGCCGCACAGGATAAGCAGCCGTTTGGCGGTATAAAAGCAGACTATTCCGGTCCTGTCGAAGAGCATCATATCAGCGTTGTGAACGATGATTTTCATCCGGGCGAATATCTGGTTATCGAATTTGCAAACGCAGAACAGGCCGCAACCTTTAACGGCATCTGTGTTGCCGGTGCAATTCCGCTTCCGGAGTCTTTGGATCAGTTTGAAACTCTGGAACTTCCGGATCTTGATGCAGAAACCTCAGACAATAATGAGGAAAATACAACCGTTGATGATGGTCCGTCATCCGATGACCGTTTTGGATCAGAAGATGATATTGAGGAAGAAATATCTCACCAGCAGGATCCGAATGCCGGTGTTTATGCTGCTGGCGTTGACCATCCGGGTGCAGCCAATGTCGTTGTCGTAAAACATAAGGTTATCACGAAAAAGACTGCAAACACATTTGCTCCTGGCGATGAAACTGCAGCAGATGGTACAGTACTTCCTAAGAAGGACAGCGACAATGGTCCTGGCCCGCAGGAAGGCGTTTCTCCTGTCGCTCCGACTCATGAAGAAACTCTCCCACAGCCGGCTGAAGAATCTCACGAAAGTGATACAGAAACACCGACACAGGAATCAAAGGAATCCCAGAGCGAGACTTCACAGGAAGAAACCACACCACAGCAGACCGCTTCTAATGGTCAGAAGCTCATTTCCGGAAATATCTATCAAGGATAATTAAAAAGATAATAAATCGGTAAAAGAAACCCCGATTCATAGGATGTATACCCCTTTACTGGACACCCCGGTAAAGGGGTTTTCTATGCACCGAAATAATATAATCTGAATATAAAAAGAAAGGTCTATGGATGTTCAACAACATCTATAGACCTTTTATAACTACGTTTACGATATTATATTTGATATTCCATCAATGCTTTGCGATGGCCGTCGCTGTTTTATGATTCCGTGCTTCATAAAGAGAAAACGCAATATTTACGCTATGGTCACCGACACGTTCCAAACCTGAAACAATATCCGAGAAAAAGACGCCGGCTCTGGCTTCGCATTTGCCATCGGAAAGACGCTGAATATGTTTATCCTGAAGATCCAGTTCCAGCTGATCCGTCGTATTCTCAAGATCACGAACGGCTTCAAAGTTCGTCATATCTCCTGTTACGAACATATCCAGAGAATCATGCATCAGCACCTTCACGGTTGCCATCATTGTCTTTAAATCTTCCTTCGCATCATCCGTCAGATGAACGTCCTTTTCATTAAAGTACTTCACAACATCGGCCACATCCTCAGCATGATCACCGATTCGCTCAATATCCGACAAAACATGGAAATAACCGGCAATGAGATCGGCATCACGAAGCGGAATCGCATTCTGGTTTATACGTGTCAGATAACTGCTGATCTGTTCCGTAAGCCAGTCGATGTACTTCTCTGTCTTATAAATTTCATCCAGTTTTTTATGATCTTCATTAAGAAGCTCATCCACGGCAAGATCCAAATTGCCTATCGCAAGCTTTGCCATACGTTCCATTTCCTGTTTTGCCATATAAATTGCAACTGCAGGGTTTGGAAGTGCATTGCCGATATACTGCAAATGATACTCCCCGTTGCTCTCTTCTGCATCTTCACCTTTGATCAATACGTACGTGAGTTTAATGATCTGATCCATAAACGGATAGAATACAATAACCTGGAATACCTTGAAAATGAAATGTGCAAACGCAATGTTTCTGCCCAAAGATCCCGAATCACGTCCGACACCGGAAATGAAACGAATCGCATCCTCGATCTGCGGTGCAAAGAACAAAAGCAATACATACATAAGTACGGTTCCGAAAACATTGAACAGTACATGAATCATCGCCGCTCTTTTCGCATCCTTGTTGCACGGCACTGCCGCAAGCATGGCACTTGAGCAGGCTCCAATGTTACAGCCAAGAATGATAAACATACAAATCCTGAGATCAACCAGTCCCTGTGCGCCCATAACGACCAGAATCGAAACCGTCACGGAAGAGGACTGTACGATGGATGTAATTACAAATCCCATCAATACCCCAAGAAGCGGGTTGGTAAAGGATGATAAAAAGGCAATAACGGAAGGAATGTCTCTTAAGGTTGCCATAGCACCGGACATACTGGAGATGCCCAGGAACAGCAGGCCAAATCCCATGACAATTTCACCCGTCTTTTTCACCATCTGATTCGGAATGAAATTCATCATGATTGCACCCGCAAAAGCAAACAGCGGCGCAATCGCGCTTAATCGGAATGCAACCAAAAGTGCCGTAACGGTAGTACCGATATTGGCGCCAAGGATGATGCCGCATGCATTGGACAATGCCATCAATCCCGAATTTACAAATGTCACGACCATTACCGTAGCGGTAGATGATGACTGAATCACCGCGGTGAAGAAGAGGCCGACAAAAAGCCCGAGGAACCGGGATTTTGTGAACGTTTCCAGTATCTTACGTAAGCGTGCGCCAGCTACCTTCTCAATACCGTGACTCATCATATACATTCCTGCAATGAATAGTCCAAGCCCGCCTAAGAGCGTGATCAAAATTACCAACACTGTGTAATTCTCCTCTAATCTATGATGCCCCATTGCATCGATTGTTCTGGGGGAAAATGCCCATACTTGTTAATTATACATCAGAGGATCGCATTTAAAAATAGGTATTTTGTCCAATATAATCGTTCTACCCGGCTCTATATACGTTATTCATCCTTCTTTAAAAGGTGCTGCTTAATATCTGCCAAAACCTATAATATTTGTATAATGCACCACATTATATCCGTCACCGTTTCGATCATATGCAACGCAATTTCGCGTAGAATTGGTCTGGTGAATGATACCGTCCCCGGCATAGATTGCTACATGATTGATGCTGCCGTTTCCATAAAAAATGAGATCGCCCGGCTGCAGCTCTGCTTCCGTCGGATGGTACGGTGCCGCTGCAAACTGCTGTGCGGATGTTCTTGGCAGTGTCTTTCCGGCTAGTGCAAATACAAGTCTGGTAAATCCGGAGCAATCTGTTCCTGTAGTAAGGGAATTTCCACCCAAAATATACGGCAGCGGTCCTACATACTTCATGGCAATATTGACGATGGGCGAAGAGCTGTTCGCCTGTGCGTTGAGACTCACACCCTCCATCGGGCCGACCGATGTCGACGGTATCGCTGTATCCGACGCCGTTTCCGCCTCATTTCCTCCGGTTTCAACAAAGTTTCTTACAATGTTTACGGTAGTCTTCTTTGTCACTTCTTGTCCATTCTGCGTCCATGCACCGGATGCATCGACCGTATATCCATCAATCACGGTGTCGGATGCCATTTTACCGGAAGCATCAAAATAATAGCTTTTGCAGACTCCGTTTCCCGCATCAATCCACTGCCATCCTTTCGCAAAGCTGCCATCCTCCTGGCAATAAAACCAGCTTCCCTCATACGGCATCCATGTACCGGCCATAGAAACGGCGGATCCCGCAAATGTCAATACAGCCGTCATCAGTCCCATGAAAAGAACTTTTTCTATTTTCTGTTTCTGTGTTCTCATTTGTTTCCCCTTTATAACTATCAAACTTTTTTTATAATACCCTTTAATGGAACTTTACCGCAAGTACCTACAAATTTTGTAAGTATTCTTACAAAATACATAGCTTTTCAGAATCCGTCTCTGTTTCTTCCGCCTCCGCTTTTCCAGACACAAAAAAGGCCTGTCTCCCCTTAACAGGTTCAACAAGCCTTCTATAAAAAGCTACTGACCGGACTTGAACCGGTGACCTTTTGATTACGAATCAAATGCACTACCGACTGTGCTACAGTAGCATACTGCTGTCTCAGATTTAAGACAACAGATAAAATATAACATACCGAAAATTAAAAGTAAAGTTCCATTATTGCATCCGAATCCATAGATTCTTTCATGCTGTTCCGGAACTTCTCCCCCTACTTGGCAGTAAGCGGTTCTACGGTTCCATCATTGGAAATCGTTATTCCGCTGGATATGGAAGCCATATATTCATAAAACGCTTTTCGATCTTCGGTTTCCACCAGATCCTCTGTATAACCGCCCGATGAAGTTCCCGGGAGCAGCTTTAAAATCATCTTTCCTTTCGAATTCGTGTCAGCTTCATCCCGCTGCTCTATCGTTACCGACAGCAAAGCGGTTTTCGGTATAGAACTTCCGAAGATAAAATTCCCCAGACTGTATACCACCGGAACCCCTTTATAATACTCGATTCCCTGTAATACATGCGGATGCGCACCTACAACCAGATCCGCTCCCGCATCGACAGCTGTATGAGCCAGCAGTTTCTGGACATCATTCGGCATTTCCTTACGTTCTTCTCCCCAATGCAGATAGACAATCACATAATCTGCATTCTTTTTGGCCTCCCGAATATCCTCCGCCAAAAGCACACCTTCATCATAAGCCGAAAACATACCGGAAGACTGCGGACCGGCAGCCCAGGACGCATCCGGTATCACTCTGGTTGCCCCTATAAAGGCAAAGGTCTTCCCTTTGATGCTGACAGTCACCGCTTTGCGGGCTTCCTCTAGATTCTTTCCCGCACCGATATGCCGTATTCCGGCTTTCTCCAGTGTCTCTATGGTATCCATCAACGCACTGTCTCCATAATCCAGTGCATGATTATTGGCCAAAGTCACAAGATCCAGGCCCAGATCCTTGAATAACTTAATATTCTCCGGTGCAACACGGAAGGTAAACTGCTTATCCGGTGCCTGTGTACCACCGTCCGAAAACGGAAATTCCTCATTCGCCACAAAATAATCCGATCGCTGGATATCGCTCAGAAACTTCGGTGAAACAACACCTGCAATACCACGGGAATGGCGATATGCATTCAATACATGATCTGTCAGATTGATATCCCCTGCAAAGATCAAGTTGATCGGCTCCTGCACTCCCGTACCGATTGCCCCCGCTTCCGTGCTTCCTGTGTTTCCTATACTTTCAATCAAAGTCTCTCCGGTCCGGTTTTCATTTCCGGATGCACTCTCTTCCACCGCTTCGGTTAAAGTCTCCCGCCCGGCAGCATCCGTTTCCTGCGAAGCCGCAGTTTCTTTTTTGTTTTGTCCTGTCACACGAACGGTCAGCTCCTTCGCCATCTGAATCGTATCCTGAAGTTTCCATGCCAGATTCTCTTTCATTTCCGGATGCGTTGCGACAAGTCCCAGCATAACCGCCTCGAATAACAAGAAAATCATACATACAGCAAGAATCCGTTTTCCCCATTTATGTGGTTTTTCACGGTATAAAATCTGTGCATCCTCCAGTGCGGCAGCTGTCGGAAGATGATCCTTATAAAGCTCCTCCGTTTCCTTACGGATCTCACTTTTTTCTATACGTTTTGCCCGCGTGCCATCATACCGGCTTGTTCTCGAATTCAGAAAACTGCGAGGTCTCTCCGCTTCCTCACCACGCAGATTCTGGTCATACCGGCGAAATAAACTCTCCGGCGATTCCAGATTTTCTGTTCCGTCTCTTCCCGTAACCCGAAGCTCCGTTTTGTAACGTTCATGCCGGCTTGGAACCTTTGGACTTTTTCTTGTATTTTTGGATTTGGATACGCCGTCCCGTTTCCGGCTCTTTCCCCAGTCCTCCTGCCGCTCCATATAAATCTCCGGTTTTTTTGTATAGCTTCTTTCTGCTTTCTTTTCCGGATCCGTTTCCTCTTTCTTTAGCGAAACATACCTGCGGCTCTCCGCCGGATCTTCCGCCCTGTCTGTTTCAGGATTTCGCCGCCGCTCATGAAGCCTTTCTGCTCGAGGTCCCTGATAACCTCCATGATGTCTATATAAATCTTTCATATATCAAAATATTTTTACTTCTTTATTCCTATTCTTCTTTTTTCAACATTCTTATTATTTTACTATAGTTTCCTTTGCAATGCATCTCGAAAGACAAAGAAAAAGGCATTTCCTTTTTACAGAAAATGCCTTTTTCTTGCATTATATGGTATAACCCGCCCGAGATACGAGAGCAGACTTTACCGTGCAGCAAAACAGTGGGACATATGCTTCCCAGCAGCACATTTTATTCCAGTTCAAATGCACCGGTATACAGCTGATAGTAATTTCCCTTTGCTGCAATCAATTCATCATGTGAACCACGCTCAATGATCTTACCATGATCAAGAACCATAATAACATCCGAGTTCTGTACCGTACTCAAACGATGCGCAATAACAAATACCGTACGTCCTGCCATCAGCGCGTCCATTCCCTTTTGTACAATGGCTTCCGTTCTTGTATCAATCGATGATGTCGCCTCATCCATGATCATAACCGGCGGATCCGCTACCGCTGCTCTGGCAATGCTCAGAAGCTGGCGCTGGCCCTGCGAAAGGTTCGCACCGTTCGCAATCAATGGTGTTTCATAGCCCTGCGGAAGTCTGGTAATAAAGTCATCTGCACCGGCCAGCTTTGCCGCTGCAATACACTCTTCATCACTCGCATCCAGTTTTCCGTAACGAATATTATCCATTACCGTACCGGTAAAAAGCACCGTATCCTGAAGAATAATTCCCAGAGATCGGCGAAGATCCGCCTTTCGGATATGATGGATATCAATGCCATCATAGGTAATGCTTCCGCTCTGAATTTCATAAAAACGGTTAATCAGATTCGTTATGGTTGTCTTGCCTGCACCGGTTGCACCTACAAATGCGACCTTTTGACCCGGTCTGGCAAATACATTCACCTGATGAAGCACGGTTTTCTTGCCGTCATATGAGAAGTCAACACCCTTTAATTCCACATCGCCTTCAAGCCGGCGGTATGAAACGCTGCCATCTGCATTGACCGTCTTCCAGGCCCACATTTCCGTACGTTCTGTCGTTTCTACGATCTGTCCATTCTCCTCCCGGCACTGTGCCAGAGTTACTGTACCCTCGTCCTTTTCCGGTTTCTCGTCCATTAATCTGAAAATACGGTTTGCACCGGCAAGTCCCATAATAATGGAGTTGATCTGATTCGAAATTCCTCCGATCTGTCCGGCAAACTGCTTCTCCATATTAAGGAACGGGACAAATACGGAAATAGAAAAAGCCATGCCGCTGAAGCTTACGTTTGGTACATGAAATGCCAGCAGCAAACCGCCGACAACCGCAAGAACGACATACAGAATATTACCGATGTTGCCAAGGATCGGCATCAAAGTATTTGCATAGCGATTGGCCTTTTCGGAAACACGGAACAACTCATCGTTGATCTTATCAAAATCCTCTTCTGCCATACGTTCATGGTTAAACACTTTGATAACCTTCTGGCCATTCATCATTTCTTCAATGAAGCCTTCCGTCCGTGCAACTTCGCCCTGCTGCTTGATGAAGTATCTGGAAGAACCACCGCCAACCTTTTTTACGACCTTCGTCATCATAAAAACACCGCCGACAACGACCAGTGTCATCCAGAAGCTGTAATAAAGCATCAGACCAAAAATGGTAATCAGGCTGATTGCAGAAATCAAAAGCTGTGGTATCGACTGTGAAATCAGCTGGCGCAAGGTATCCGTATCATTGGTATAGTACGACATGATGTCACCATGACTATGCTGATCAAAATACTGAATCGGCAAATCCTGCATTCCATCAAACATCGCTGTACGAAGCTTTTTCAAAGATCCCTGTGTAATGATCGCCATGCACTGATTGTATACAAATCCTGCAATAAGAGAAATGGCATACAGTACAGCCAGGGCCGCTACCAAAGAAAGAATCCGGCCGGACACTACCTCCCAGTTTCCTTCTTTCCAGTTCTCCTCAATCAGAGCAATGACTTTCTGCTGAAACATTGCCGGAATCGCACTTACAACCGCATTTACAAGAATGCAGACGAGCGTAAACGGAAGCAGCACCGGATAATACTGAAATATCGTTTTAATAAGCCGCTGCAATGTCTTGGCATTTTCCTTACTAAAGCGCTTTGGCGGACGTTTTCCATCCGGCGCCGTAGTTAAATTCTTTTCCTGTTCTGCCATTACTGCTCGCCTCCTTTCGCATCTTCTTCCACCTTATTCTGAGACTCATAAACCTCACGGTAGATCGCGCTCTGCGCAAGAAGCTCTTCATGTGTACCTATAGCTGAAATTGCGCCGCCATCGAGAACGATGATACGATCCGCATCCTGTACCGATGAAACTCTCTGCGCAATGATCAACTTGGTTGTTTCCGGAATAAATTCGCGGAAACCTTTACGAATCAACGCATCCGTGCGGGTATCTACCGCCGAAGTAGAATCATCCAGGATCAGAACCTTCGGCTTTTTCAGAAGTGCTCTTGCAATACACAATCTCTGCTTCTGACCGCCGGAAACATTGGTACCCCCCTGCGTAATGAAGGTATCATACTTATCCGGGAACAGCTGCACGAATTCATCTGCCTGTGCCAGCTTACAAGCTTCCACAATTTCTTCATCGGTGGCATTGGGATTACCCCAGCGAAGATTATCCTTGATTGTTCCTGAAAACAGAACGTTTTTCTGTAAAACAACAGCAACCTGATCTCTGAGCGTTACAAGGTCATAATTTCGTACATCTACATGACCTACCTGTACCGTTCCTTCTGTCGCATCATACAATCTTGAAATCAACTGAATAAGTGAAGATTTCGAAGAACCGGTACCGCCAATGATACCAATGGTTTCTCCGGACGCAATATGAAGGTCGATATCCGACAGAACATTCCGTTTGGCCTTTGCGGAATATTTAAAACTTACATGGTCAAAATCGATGGATCCATCTGCCACATCCATAACCGGAATCGCCGGATTTTTTAACGTAGACTCCTCGTTCAGGACCTCTGCGATACGTTCTGCCGATTCCGCAGACAGTGTGACCATAACAAAGATCATACTGAGCATCATGAGTGACATCAGAATCTGGAAACTGTATGTAAGAAGTGCAGAAAACTGTCCGACATCCAGATCGAGACCGCGGCTGGTAATAATGGTATAAGAACCAAAACTCAGCACAAAAAGCATGACCGTATAAAGGCAGAACTGCATCAACGGGTTATTGATGGCAATAATTCTTTCCGCCTTTGTAAAATCCGCCTGTACATTTGTTGCTGCCCGGTTGAACTTCTCTTTTTCGAATTCTTCCCGTACAAAGGATTTTACCACTCGCATACCGTTCACATTTTCCTGTACGGAATCATTCAGGGCATCATACTTCTTAAATACTGCCCGGAACAGCGGCATAACGCATCGCATAATTGCAATAAGGCCAAAACCGAGAATCGGAATTACCGCTACAAAAATCCAAGCCATACGTCCGCCCATTATAAATGCGGTTGTAAAAGAAAAAATCAGCATCAATGGACTGCGCACACCAATACGAATCAGCATCATATAGGCCAGCTGAACATTCTGTACATCGGTTGTCATACGTGTCACCAGAGATGACGTCTGGAATCGATCGATATTTTCAAAAGAAAAATCCTGAATCTTATAGAAAATATCCTTTCTTAAGTTTCTCGCAAAGCCGGTAGATGCCTTTGCACAGTTATTACCTGCAATGACACCGCAGCTTAAAGAAAGCATTGCAAGAAGGATCAAAATTCCCCCATAATACAGAATTGTCTGCATACCACAACCATCTTTGATCTGGTTTATGAGTTCTGCCGTTACAAACGGAATAATCGTCTCTGCCAAAGATTCCAGGGCAACAAACAACGGTGCACGAAGACTGGCGCCCTTGAATTCCCGGACCGATCCGATTAAGGTTTTTACTACACCCATTCTTATCCTCCTCTATCCTATTGTATTTTTCATTCCTTCCGAAAAGGAAACTTTGCTATTCTAAAAAAATAGTGACAGGTTGTCAATAATGATAAATTAAATTTCACACAATATTCATAATCCCGTTCTCTGCCCTGTTTCCACAAGCATTTCCGGGCATTTTCTAAAAATAAGGCAGCAGGAAAACCTGCTGCCTTACCCTATAGTTTTTTATTATTCGGTTACTACAGGATTTTTGGTCAGATCGCCACGGCAGATCTCATAAATAATATCCACACAAAGATCTACACCCAACGTTGCAGAATCCAATGTCATATCGTAATTCTGCGACTTTCCCCATTCCTGTTCTGTATAATACTTGTAATTGAAAGACCGCTTTTTATCAATGTCCTTAAGCATCTTATCACTGTGTCCCGGATCATGATAGATCTCCGTAATCCGCTTTTTACGATATTCATTGTTGGCATGAATAAAAACATTCAGCACATCGGCCCGGTCACGTAAAATATAATCGGCACAGCGGCCTACGATAACGCACGGCCCCTTATTGGCAAGATCAATTATAACTTCTCTCTGCTTTGACCAAAGATAGTCCTCCGGGCTCATACCATAACTGTTTCTGGCAGAAAAGGAATACTCCAGCCAGTTTCTGGCACTGGCATACTCACCTTGTTTCTTAACATATTCCTCGGCAAAACCGGTCTTAAATGCCGTCTGTTCAATAATCTCCTTGTCATAGAATGGAATGCCCAGCTTTTCGGCGAGCTTCTTTCCGATTTCACGACCACCTGAACCATATTCTCTTGAAATAGTCACATACTTAATACTCATACTGATACCTCGCCTCAACCATTCTTTGATGTATTTTTATGGTTCTATTTTACCATCATGTTTCCGGCGATTCAATGAACAGGAAAATTTTTTCTATACATTTCCATTCTGCTGAAACTGCGAATTATAAAGAGTCGCATAGAATCCGCCCTTCTGAAGCAGTTCCTCATGCCGTCCCTGTTCGATGATATTGCCGTCTTTCATAACGAGAATCAGATCCGCATTCTTGATCGTGCTGAGACGATGGGCCACAATAAAAGAAGTACGCCCCTTCATCATGCGATCAAAGGCATGTTGTATATGCAACTCCGTACGCGTATCAATGGAAGATGTCGCCTCATCCAAAATAAGCATAGGCGGAAGACGAAGCATCAGTCTTGCAATACATAAAAGCTGCTTCTGGCCCTGACTCAGCGCACCGCCTTCCTC
>ONLM01000113.1 GCA_900318695.1 uncultured Eubacteriales bacterium
ATGGAGTGCCTCGTCATCCTTCTTAAGAGCAAGATAACCATCCAATGTCTTCTTCTGTGCCTCGGACAGAATCATTCCGGCCTGCGCCTTCGGGTCAACTGCATTGAAGGCACCACCGGCCATCATCGTATTGCCGCCAAGGAACGAGCTCTTCTCAATAAGAATGACCTTTGCTCCCCCCTGCGCTGCAGAAATGGCTGCCGAAAGGCCGGCACCACCGCCGCCGACTACAACCACATCCGTATCCATGGTTTCATCCTGTCCCGGCTTTGCATGCCATTCATTGGCATCCAGAACGGCGGTATCAAGGCCTGCATTTTTCGCCGCATCCGCAACCGCTCTCATGATGGCGTTGCTTGCGAATGTCGCGCCGCAAACCGTATCCAGCTTTGTGGTCTGATGCTCCACGATCTGCTCCGGTATACGCTGTACCGCTACGTCCGAAAGGCCCGCTGTCTCATGACACTCCGTGAGCTCAACCTTGGTGATCTTGCCATCTTCCACCGTAATAGATGCAGTAACCGGTCCCTGCATACCGACCGATGAACCGGTAAAGGTTCCGCTAATGCTTTCCTTGGCCGCTTCCGTGGCCGGTGCAGTTGTGGCGGCTGCCGCCGTGGTTGTCGGTGCAGCCGTGGTAGCCGGCGGCGTGGTCTGTGACGCACATCCGGTCAGAGCGAGCATACCTGCAAGGGCTGCTACAGTACATTTTTTCATTTGAACTTTACCCTCCTTGTGTTTCTTTACCCCATGGTTTGCGCAAAAATTCGGATTTTGCACAAAACAATGGTTGAGTTGTACAAAACAAATATATTTACAACCCAACTGTTTGTTTAATATATCTATTATAGAGCCGATCGGGTAACATGTCACCTGCAAATTGAACTGTTTTTAATATATTTTCATCCCACAAAAATAAGCCAGGTTTCCCTGACTTATTTTCGGTGTTTTATGCATTTTTCCCCGATCATTTATCCCATCACGAGATACAGCAGAACCGCTGCAATCGTACTGGTCATACCCACAAGTGCTTCAAATACGATCAGTTTCATTCTCTCCGAAATATTCATATTCACTGCACCACCGGTTGCATGGAAGAAGGAGCCATGCGGCAAAGAGTCGATCACTGTAGCACCGGCATGAATCATAGCGCCCGCAGAAAGTGCATTTACCCCCTCCGAAACCAGTACATTGGAAAAGGTCTGCGCAGCAACCGTTGCACCGGCTGTGGTGGATGCCGTCGCACCGGCCATAAGAATACCGGCAATCGGGGCAAGCAGAAATGCCGGCATATGGAATACATTCAACAGATTCACAACATCACCCTGCAGAGCAGATGCCTTAATGATTCCGGCAATGGTACCGGTTCCCAGCAACAGTACCGAAACGCCGGTCACCTTGGAAAGACCAAATTCTGAGTATCTTTCAAAGTGCTTCCAATTTCCGGTGGCAACGGTACACACGAGTCCGCCTACCGGCAATGCAATCATAGGATCAATCGCAATGCCTGCTACCGGTCTCAGTGCCAAAAGAACAATAACCGCCAGCGGGCCAAGGAAAGCCTGCCAGGAAGCCGGAAGTTCTTTGGCATCATTTGCCTCCATATCGGAATCCATTACCTTCTGCCCATCTTTTCCGGCGAGATAATTGGCCAGAATAACGGTAACAATCAGGGCACAAACTGCCGGGAGAATATTTTTCACCATAAGCGAAGTCAGATCCACGCCAAAGGATTCGGACACGGCGATCGTGTTTGGATTCGGCGAGATAATGTTCCCGGCTTTTCCTCCTCCGATCATGGCAATCAGAAGTGACTGCTTGTTGTAACCAGCTTCTTTCCCAATGGCAAGTGCAATCGGTGCTACCGTTATAACCGCTATGTCAATGAAAACACCTACGGCACAAATGACCATCGTTGCGATTGCAACCGCAATCAGCGCACGTTTGCTTCCCAGCTTCGTTACGATCATCTGTGCTATTTTTTCGGCAGATCCGCTTTTTATCAAGGCACCTGCCAGAATGCCGGAAGTCATAATTCTTAAAACAGAGGTGATCATGCTCCCTGCGCCGCTCATCATGGTGCTTACCGTCAGCTGAAGATCCCCATAGGAACCCAGAATGCCTCCTACCAGTGCACCAATGATCAGACTGTATGCAGGATGGAACTTCTTTATGATAAGTACTATGGCCAGAACCATTCCGACGATAGCCCCCAATGTTGTAAAATCGTACATTTTCTTACCCCTTCTTTTTTGCCATGAAAAGTCTCATGACCTGTTCTGCTGTTGCCGCAAGATTGCTCTTTGCGTTGGAATTGTCCATTGCCTCCTCAAGCGTTGTTATGCCCCGCACGATTGGGAAAAAAGCATCGATACCGTTTCGATTGCATTCGGTTGCATCTTCCGTAACTCCGCCGGCGAACGCAATTACGGTCTTACCGTATTTTTTAGCCAGCTTGGCTACTCCCACCGGAGCTTTTCCCATGGCCGTCTGAAAATCCAGCATTCCCTCTCCGGTAACCACCAGATCCGCCTCTTTTATGTACTCTTCCAGCCCGGTTTCCTCCAGTACAATCCGGATTCCGGACTGAAGCTTCGCATTTGTGTATGTGAGAAACGCAAAGCCCATGCCGCCGGCTGCTCCGGTTCCCGGATATTTAGGATCCGCTTTAGGATATTTTTCCCGGGACATTGCAGCATAATAGGAAAGCCACTTGTCCATATCCATAATCATGGACGGTGTCGCACCCTTTTGCGGTCCGTAGACGGCACTGCATCCCTCCGTGCCGCACAAAGGGTTGGTCACATCACATGCAACCATAAACTCGCAATCCGCAAGCTCCGGAATCACATGGTCATCCGTTATAGTCTCCAGCTCTTTCAGCCCTTTGGCTCCATACGATATCTGCTTTCCGTTTTTATCCAGAAAACCATACCCCAGTGCCTGAAGCATTCCGACTCCGCCATCGTTTGTAGCGCTTCCGCCTATACCGACAATAAACCTTCGGCATCCTTTTTCTATGGCATCCTTTATCACTTCACCGACACCATAGGTTGTAGCCTCCAAAGGATTCAATTCACTTTTCGGGACCAGTGTTATTCCTGCGGCTCCACTCATCTCGATTACCGCCGTCATGGAATCTTTGATGATTCCATACTCACATTGAACCGGTGCCCCCAAAGGTCCTGTCACCAGCGTTTCGATTTTCTCTCCGTTCATACCGGCAACGAGCGCTTCGACGGTTCCTTCTCCGCCATCGGCCAGAGGCCGGACCTCTACAGACACCGTAGGATCCACACGTTTAAATCCCTCTGCCACTGCAAATCCTGCCTCGATAGAAGTCATACTCCCTTTAAAAGAGTCTATTGCTGTTACAACTTTCATATATCCAACACCTCTTTGCTTTTCCGGAAAAGCGAATTTCATTGTTTACAGGGAAATTATAGACTTTGCTTTTTCATTTTGATATGTTATGGATAATATATTTTTTTGTTTTTTATGCGTATACATGTTATCAATAACATAAAATGGATATTACTTCCTCCGGCCGAAATAAACCGAAGCCAATGGAAAGACGCAAACAGAGGTAACGACCTATGGCAACTACCATTTCCAAACAACTGGCGCAGCAAATCGTAGATACGATTCATGACGTCTGCGGTTACAACATTAACTTTATCAATACACAGGGAATCATTTTTGCTTCCAATGACCCGGATCGGATCGAAACCTATCACGAAATCGGCAGGCAGGTTGCGCTTACGGGGGAAACCATTGAAGTAGAGTCTGACGATAATTATCCCGGCACGAATCGCGGCATCAATATACCGGTTTATTTTCATAAACGGATCATCGCTGTCGTGGGAATATCCGGCGATCCCGAAGAAGTTCGACGTTATGCGCATCTGGCCGAACGTATATCCAATATTCTGCTGCACGAGCAGGAAGTCAGTTCCATGCATAAAACAGCCGATGAAAAAAAGCAGTATCTGCTTCGTTCCGTCATCAATAAGGACTTTGAAAATCAGGAGTATCTTGATGAATGCATTCATGAATTCGGAATTGACATCAACCACTCCTACCGAATGGTAAAAATTGATTTAAATACCCGATACAACCTAAAAAATATCGCCATGCTGGAACAGAATATCGAAGCGCTCTTCCGTATGTTCAAAAACAGTCTGTATACCTACGTTTACCCGAATCATTTTATGGGTATTTTGCCCGAAGATACCTTTTCTGCTAATAATCATCTGTTGAAAAATTTCTCAGAAGGCCATAAGGATATCGTAAAAATAGCCATTGGGAAAAGTGCGCCTTTCTATAAATGCAGTGAATCCTGGGAAACGGCAGAAACGGCTATGGACTCCTTGCGGGGAACGTCCGGTTCGCTGGTTGTGTTTGACGACCTGACGCTGGAAATATTACTGACCGGACTGCCGCAGAACAAAGTGAATGAATATGCATCGAAGGTATTATCCCGACTTTCCGGCGATGATATCGAACTGTTAAAAACCTATTACGAAGAAAATACCTCTCTGCAAACTACCGCCGAAAAGCTGTTTCTTCACAAAAATACCATTCAGCAGCGGCTGAACCGAATTGCGTCAACCACAGGCTACAATCCAAGGAAATTCAAAGATGCGGTTATCCTGTATCTTGCCTTTCTCCTGAATCCATAAGTCGCTCACCGGCTTCCCTTCCAGAACTGGATCA
>ONLM01000289.1 GCA_900318695.1 uncultured Eubacteriales bacterium
TAAGTCAATGGTTTTTTGGAATTTTTTTGAAAAATCCCTCAGGAAGACTCCTCTCGCGCATTGCGCTCGATTTCCTTCACCGTCCAATGTCCGCCTGTGCAAGCACGGCGTCTGTTTATTTTCTTTATAACCCCCAAAAACAAGAGTTGTCAAAAGCGTTCCCAAACGTCAAAAAAAGACCAGCCACCTCTAGCTGAGATAACTGGTTCTATGCAACGTTCACTACCGAAGTTTTCTTCCTTGACTAAATGTAATCTATACTAAAGATGGATACCTCAAATAGGTCAAAAATCTCTACTACCCAAAGGCAGTTGAGAAAAAACAGTTCTATTCAGAACAACGGGATGAGAAATTTTGTCCACAACCAACTGCAAGGCATCGCAAGAATCATCGCCGGCAGCATATCCGCTGTAGGAAACATCTTTACACGGATCATACGGAATCCTGTAGCGAGCAGAAGAATTCCACCAACCGCTTTGAAGTCGTCAATCATGTCCGGCGTTGTCATAGGATAAATCACACCCGCAAAGAAAAACAGGAAAAGGAAAAGAATACACTGCGGAATAGCAATAAAACTCACAACCGCACCAAGCAGTGCCGCAAAAATCATCGCTGTGAAAAAATCCAAAATAGATTTGGAAATCAGAATGGACTGTTCTCCGGTCATTCCGGAAACAATAGAGCCATAAATTCCGGTGCCACTAGCGCAGAATAAAACAATAATGGTGCTGAGCGTTTGCTTGTATTCTTCATTTGAAATACCGCTCTGCCTTCTAGGAAAGATCGCAGACACTACTTTTTCCATCCAACCACAACCGGCATTGATTCGTTTCTGCAAATGAAAAGCCAATCCTATGGCGGTGCCTACAATCGTCGCAAAGATAACCGCGGGCATATTCTTCATCAAAATGATACTTGAAATCCCCATGGTCATGGCACATGCTCCAAAAACCATATTCAGGCTTTCTTTAAATTCCAACGTGAGTTTCTTTCCCAAAGGAACTCCCACGATTCCACCAAAAATAATCGCACACGCATTAACAAAGATTCCTATCGGCATTATGCCTCCTTTCACGATAAAAGCGAAAGTTCAGATGAACTTTCGCCGTTTTTACAATAACCTTTTTATTATACAACTCAAAAGCAAAAATGAAAGGAGCTAAATATCGCCCAATTTGCCGTCTGTTTTGGGAGATACTTGACTTTATGTCCGAAATCGTACTATAATGTATTTGTACGATTTCGGACATCTAACTTAGGGGGGTATTTTTATGAATGTAAAACTTGGCGAGTTATACAGCATTTATGGACAGATTGATGCAGCATATCACACTGCAGCTACTAAGGTAGGATTATCAGATACAGAGCTTGATATTTTCTATGTCATTTGCGTTAAAGGCGAGCCTTGTCTTCAGTCTGCTATTTACAAGATGACCGGAGCGACTCGCTCTACTGTAAACTCTGCTATTAAGAAAATGGAACGTGATGGAATCATTCATTTAGAGGCTGGAACCGGAAGAAATGCCAATATCACTCTCACAGAAAAAGGAAAAGCATTATCCGCTTCCACTGCTGAAAAGGTTATCGCTATTGAAAACTCTGTTTATGACGAATGGTCAAAAGAAGAACAAGAGTTTTTTATTCGAATGAATGCAGACTTCTGCACACGAATAAAAAAGCAATTTGAAGAAAGGCTATAAGAGGTATACATGAAAATTCAATTATCAGATCACTTTACATATCGTAGAGTGCTTCGTTTCGCACTTCCATCAATACTAATGATGATTTTCACATCAATCTATGTCGTAGTTGATGGATTTTTTGTTTCTAACTTTGCAGGTAAAAATGCATTTGCTGCAGTTTCGTTTATATATCCATTTATTATGATCCTCGGTGCTGTAGGATTCATGCTTGGAACTGGTGGTACTGCACTTATTGCCTTAAGACTAGGAGAAGGTGAAAAAGAAAAAGCGAATAAGACCTTTTCCATGCTTATATATGTATCTATCGCTTTAGGTATTATACTGGCAGTTCTTGGAATACTATCCATTAATCATGTGGCTACATTCCTTGGAGCTAATGAAGACATCTTCGATTCCTGCATAACATATGGAATTATCCTTCTGACAGGACTACCGGCATTCATGCTACAGTTTGAATTTCAAAGTCTTATGGTTGTTGCTGAAAAACCAAAACTTGGTCTATACATCACTGTTTTGTCCGGTGTCACAAATATGGTTCTTGATTGGCTCTTAGTTGGAGTCATACACATGGGTATCGCCGGTGCAGGTATTGCTACAGATATCAGCCAGGTTATTGGTGGTATATTCCCTGTACTATACTTTGCCAGAAAGAATTCAAGCAGCTTAAGACTCGTACCTGCCAGAATTAACTTTGCAGAACTAGGTAAAACAGTTACCAACGGTTCATCAGAGTTTATATCTAACATCTCTATGTCTATCGTTAGTATGCTTTACAACGCACAGCTTATGAAGTTTGTAGGTGCTGATGGTGTGGCAGCTTATGGTGTTCTTATGTATGTAGGAACAATATTTTTAGCTATTTTCCAAGGATACGCCATCGGAACTGCTCCTATTATCGGGTACAATCATGGTGCACAGAATCATACGGAACTTCGAAACGTATTTAAAATAAGCACAAGAATCATCGGAATCAGTGGTATAGCAATGCTTATTGCAGGAGAATTATTTGCAGGACCTATTTCAAGCATCTTCGTTGGTTATGATGAAGGACTAATGAATATGACTATAAATGCTTTTCGAATCTTCTCCTTCTCATTCCTATTTGCATCAGTGCCTATTTACGGTTCTGCATTCTTTACTTCATTAAGTGACGGAGCAACTTCAGCACTTATTTCATTTATGAGAACACTTCTCTTTGAAATCGGCTCAGTACTACTTCTACCAATAATTCTTGGTTTAAACGGCATCTGGCTATCACTTGTTGTAGCCGAGCTTGCCGCATCAGTATTAACGATATACATCTTTATTAAGAAAAGGAAAGCTTTTCGGGAAATCTGAACTCGTTTTTCTTATGATAAATCTTTGTGGATTGTCTCATGAAATCTTTGGAGATTTCAAAAGCCCCCAAATACGCAGCATCGCTTATTTGCAACTTTCGGCGATAGCTGCCTGTGCTGTTATGCAAACCTACGACACTTTTTGCAATCCCTAAATAGTCTCTATCACCTAATGGGATTTCGCATTCAGCTGTACAAATCATCTAATGTTAGCAATGATACCTTCTCAGCATCAGCGTTCTCA
>ONLM01000177.1 GCA_900318695.1 uncultured Eubacteriales bacterium
AGAACCGCCGTAGAACTGAGCTGATAGGCTCCCGTCACATACTGTGATGTCCAGCCAAAGGTTCCGAACATCATACGGGCCACCAGCGCAAGACCGCCGAGTCCGCTGAGCATCATAAGTACGGAAATGCCTGCGAAAAACCGTCTGTAAAACGGATCCTGCAAGGTGGCAAGTTTTCCGTAAAGGAGTTTATGCAGTACGCCGCCGAGCACAAAGAAGAAAAAGGTATATGCATAACGGCCGAATGGATTCCACTCTTCATACAGCGGCCAGATCGTTACGCCAAATCTGCCCAGGATCACATTCCAGGTCATCGGAAAGATGGAAACGCCATACAGAAGAACCAGAAAGAACAGTGCGAATGCCTTCCGATCGCGGCTCTTGGCTTTATCCAGTCCCGAATCCGGTCCGTAAAGACTATGAAGCAGCGGCAGCATACTGTAAATTGCAAGATATGCCGTCATAAACCAAAGATGCCCCGCCGGTATTCCGTCCAGTGAGCCGAAGAAAAACAGATAATTGATCACGTCGGCTGCGGAAGCATTGGCAAGACCGGCATAGCCCGCCGGCACTGCCAAAAGCAGATATAGCAGCCGCCATACCGTCATGGCTGCATAGATCATAATCAGCCGGCGAAGATACTTTTTAAAATCCGGTGCCTGCTTCGACAGCAAAACCGCGCCGCTGGCCATAAAAAACACCGGAACCGCGGCTTCCGAGAAAAGAAGACTGAGCTGATCCGGTACGCTTCCATCCCGAAGCGTCGGTCCGTGGTTAATGATCACAAGAAAAATGGCTATGGCGCGGAGCAAATTTATGTAGTAGATTCGGTTATTCGTTGTTTTTTGCATAGTTTCGATCTTTCTGTTCTTGTATTCCGATTCTATTATGATTTCATTTTTGTATTGAAATCCACCAGGAACCGGCCCCGGATCTCATTATAATTGCACGAGATCCTGCCGAGGTCCTCCTTCTTTTCCTTTGGGAAATATTCTCTAACATAGCACGTCCGGAGAGGCTTTGCACCCCTCCGGACGTATTTTCCATGATTTCTTATTTATTTAATAACCCAGTTCCCGTCTGACCTGATGGATCATATGCTCCGTATCGCCTGCAATGAACTTTTCCATATTCTCCGCGCAGAAATCCACAATATGAAGGAAGGTCTCCGCAAGATGGAATTTGCCGGAAATATGCGGTGTAATGATACAGCGCGGCGCATCCCACAGCGGATGATCGGCAGGCAATGGTTCTGGATCCGTCACATCCAGTGCTGCGCCGGCCAGGATTCCCGCATGCAGCGCTTCGTTTAATTCCATATTGTCCACGGAATTTCCGCGGCCCGCATTGATCAGATACGCGGTCTTTTTCATTAACTTAAAACGGGCCATATTCATCAGATTCCGGTTTTCCTCGGTTCCCGGAAGGACCATGGCCACAATATCCGCCTTAGGAAGCAGCGTGTCCAGTTCCTCAATGGTATGCATCTCATCGGCATAGGCCGGCTTCTCCATATGCGAATGCTTCGTCACAGCGATCACATGACTTCCCAGCGCATGCATCTTTTCTGCATAATGTCCGCCAATGTCACCAAGCCCCAAAACCAGAACCACGGCATTCTTTACCGACAGCACATCGCCTTCATCCTTCCATGCATGCGTGACCTGATTTCGCATATAGAGATCAAGCTTACGCAAAAGCATAAAGCTGGCCGATACCATCCATTCCGATACCGAGGTGCCATAGGCACCGGAAGCATTGGTAAGCATGCAGTCCGAAGGAAGTACGCCTTCTTTGCAATACTGATCCGCACCGGCGGAATTAGTCTGAAGCCAACGAAGCTTTGGCGCCTGCTTCACGAGATTCACCGGTACATTGCCAAGGATTGCCTCCACATCCTGCACATCCTCCGCCGTAACCTCCTCCAGCGCTTTAAAAACGATCTCATGACCTGCGGCAACCGTACGAAGACGTTCTTTCTGTTCCTCCGTGTATGGCATACATGCTAAAAATTTCATATGGTTTCCTCCTTATGATGCCTTGATATCATCGACTCTATGAATGCTTTCGTTATAACTATACGAAATATTTCAAATTCTTGCATCTCTAATTTACGTAAAAACCGCGGCAGTCCTGCGACTACCGCGGTTTCTACAAAAACTTTATGGAAGAAGGTATATGTTCAGCACATTTCTGTGCTTCACAGCATACATAATTCGTTCCTTATCGTACCTTAAAATGATCTACGCCTTCCCGCATCTCACCGGTGCTCTTCTTCAAGGCATTGGCGATGCCGGACATTTCACGTATCGTTGCGCTCAGCTCTTCCGCAGCGGCTGAAATGGTCTGTGCAGAGTTCGCATTGCCTTCGGAGATCTGTGCGATCTCATCCACATCGTTGACGATCGTATCCTTCAGGCTGTCCACTTCACGAACTGTTTTTTCCGCCGTTCCGATCTTCGGAAGCACTTCATCAATGGATCCGATGATGGCTTCGAATGAATCAATGGTGCCGCGGATCACTTCACCCTGCTGTGTGAGCTCTTCATTCATGACAGAAGTCTGTTCCACAATCTTGTTTGTGTTTGTAGAAATACCTTCCACCAGCTCACTGATCTTCTCGGAAGATTCCTGTGAACGGGCTGCCAATGTTCCGATCTCTTCTGCAACAACGGCGAAGCCCTTGCCTGCCGCTCCGGCACGTGCCGCCTCAATAGACGCATTCAGCGCAAGAATATTTGTCTGGAATGCGATTTCATTGATAACCTTCGTAAACTGATCGATCTCATGAATGCTTCCGCCCAAATGATCGATCTTCTCACTGAAATCACTGAACAGTCCGCCGACACGCTCTACAGAAGCGCTAAGACGATTCATATCTTCCCGTGAGGTAACCGCCTTCTCGGATACCGCTCCGGACGCCGAATCCACATCATGAATCTGGCTTACCACACGACTCATCATCTCACCGAAATCATGCAGAATTCCTGTAATGCGGGCAAGCTTCTCATTCTGTGTAGAAGTACCGCCGGCAATATTGAGTATCGATTCTGCCACATTTTCCGAAGCCTGGCTGATTTCCTTTGAGGTCTGGCTCAGCTGCTCGGACTGCTGATCAATGTCCTGCGAATTGTCCTTGATCTTGCAGATCGCACCGGACAGACTGCCCGACATTTCCGCCATTGCTCTGGACATGGCACCGACTTCATCGTGCTTCTTCAAATAGCGCTTCGGCACCATCGTAGTCAAATCGCCCTTTGCCATCTGCACCATAACTTTGGAAGATGCCTTAATACCACGTGAAATCGCGCCGGCAATCAGGAACACAAGCACAATGCCTGCAAGAAGGGAAATGGCCGATACCTTGATGGTGAAGTCCTTCAGGGTATTCAGGCCGGACATGATCTCCGCCTTGTCAATGACTACCATGATTTCCCACTCGGTTCCTTCTACCTGTGCAAAGCCGGCATAATAATCTACGCCGCCATAATTGTATGTTGTAAATCCCTTTTTCTTTTCAAGTGCTGTGGAAACCGCTGCAGCCCAGGACTGGAATGCGGCATCTCCCTTGGCCTTCTCCGGAATGTTCGTCTCATTCATAACAAGCTCACTGTCCTTATGGGCAATGATGGTTCCTGCATTATTGATGAGATAGGCATAACCGCTCTTTCCATAGGTCACTTCCGCAGCAAGCTCGGACAGGTTGGTACCCTTCTGAATCTCCTGCAGAACGCCGATCACTTTCCCGTCCTGCTTGATCGGTGCTCCATAGAACACCAGCAGATCTCCGGTAGACTTACCGATGGACGGATCGGAAACATTACTTTCACCCTGCATCGCTTTGGTGAAATATCCGCGGTCTCCCAGATTCTGCGTCTTACCATTCGTACTTGTGGAATTACCGTAGATATCAATATACGCCATACGCTCGTTGCCGATTCGTTTGACTTCTTTTCTTAAAACATCCACTTTCATCTCTGTGGTATAGGCCGGATCCACAAGTTCCGTTCTGGCGGCCACAGAATCAAGCTCCTTTAAATTTCCCTTGATCATATTGGAAATGATCGCGGATGATTGCTTGGAGATCTCGATCAGACTACTCTCTGTACTGGATTCCAATATTTTCGATGCATTGATATAGGAGCTGTAACTGATTGCTCCGCATACAATGATCAACAGCAGCCCCACCGAAAGGATCAGCTTCGTTTTAATTCCCCTCATATACTCCTCCAAATATAGAGCTTTCCTTGGAGTGTCTCTCCAAACATAAGTCTCTAACCAATATTTCGGATATTATTTCGGCAAACTTCCATATCCATATAAATTGAAAGAACAGCATTCCTTTCCATATTACGTTCTGTATAGAAATATGTACAAAAAGTATTATTCCTGCTTTCCGCCGGGACGATAATAATTAGAGATTATTGTGTCACTTCTAAGGAGTACAGAGCACATGGATACGTCACGATATAATCAGGATATCAATCGTAAACTGGATCTTCTGGATCACTACAAAGATGAGGTTTTTGAAGCTTCGATCCGGCTTGCAAGCGAAGTTATCACCGTAGCAAACCGCCGGAATGACAAGACTCTTCGCGCGCTTTGCAATTACTACATCGCACGCTACTATTACAATCTCCGTAACTGCGCGGAAACCATCCGCTATCTCGAAAAAACTATCGGCGATGCTACTGCAGATAATGCCTGGCTGGAACTATGCTGGGCCATGTCCCTTCTTGGCAATACGTTTCTCCGACAGGGTAACTTTGCCAATGCCATGCAGGCGTTTTCCACCGTCATCTCTATCGCCGAAAAGAATATAGAACAGCATCCTGAATTTTCCCGCATTCTACTCGCAAGCTATAACGACCTTTCCGCCATATGCTACAGCATTGGCGACTATCCTATGGCTTTGGATTATGAACTCGCGGCAGACCGCTATTTCTTTCAGATCGAATCGGAAGACTATTACCCCGTTTTCTACATTCATCATCTGACCAATATTCTGAAGGCCTATATCATGCTCGCCGACACGACGAACGCCGGCGATGTGATCACCCAAATCGACAATTACTCACTAAACCACGAATCCATCAATCTGGAGCCGTATATTTCCATCTGCCATATTCTCTGGAATGACTACACAGGAAATCATAAATGGGATGACGTCTATTATGACCGGCTCAATAATTTCTTCCGCAATCGCAGCTTTAGCGGTGCTTATACCTGGGAATTCTTCTATCTTTTGGAGCAGATGAGCAATCGCGAGAATTATCAGGATTATTTCCGCAGTCTGGTATCAAAAATGGAAAGTTTCCTTGACTTCACCGATCTCTTCGGTCAAAAGCTGATACTGTCCAACATAAAGCTGAATTTCTATGAACGGAATGGTATGGAAAACCGACGCCGGGAGGAACTGGAACGTTTCCGCGAATACGCCACCGCCTCCGATCAGGCACAGAACCACGCCATGAGTCTCGTCATCGGCATCAAAACCATCAATTCACTGGATGCAGAGCTAAGTGCCACTTTAGATATGCGTTCTAATGTGGACGAACTCACCGGTCTTCCGAACCGCAAAGCCTTTAACGATATGGCCGATCACTATTTTGAACGCTGTCTCGCCAACGGACAGAACCTCGCACTGGTCATGATGACCATCGAT
>ONLM01000181.1 GCA_900318695.1 uncultured Eubacteriales bacterium
CTGTCCTGATGAAGCACGAAATGAGCAAAGCTCTCGGTATGGCTGATCACGCGGATGCATTCTTCTTCCACACCGGCACGGATCAATGCGGTTTTCACAAGCTGTAACGTACGTTTTTCCGGCTGACGAAGCGAAACAACCACATAATCATGGTCTTCCTCCGGCACATCCGTATCCGCAGCAACGGTTTCAGCCTCTGCCTGCGCTTCTTTCTTTTCGTTTTTCACTTCAGCGACTTCAATGATGGAAGACGGCTGTTCCGCATCCGCATGGTGCTCCGGCTGCTCCTCACGGGCTTTTCTCAGAAGCTCTGCAAAATAGTGTGCTAAAAGCTCAATAGCAGAATACTTCACATGATCGATGGTTGCGGTTCCCTCTTTCTTTAAAAGGTTCAGCAATTTATCGACAATGATGCCATCCCCAGAAAGAGTGGCCTTGTACGCTTCCTCTCCGATGAGCCAACGATCTTCCTTTTTTACTTTACAAACGACGGTAGGAACCGGCTTCGCCGAATCCTCATTGTTTACGCAGATCCCTGCATAATCATCGTTTAACGATATTCCAATATAGCGATTCACAGTAATGTGATCTCCTTACTACTCATATTTATATTTCAAATCCCCTCAACATGATCAGCGTGCATCTTTCATTTCCGCACCAAACAGCTGATCAATGATGGCTTCGTTTTTCACATAACGAAGCATAGCTTTCTTCAGTTCCCGGTCATTGTCCGTTCCGATCAGAGCCGACATTTCATTAAGAATGTCATACGTATCTCCCATGCGAGAGCCCGTATTCTCTGCCGTGATCATGCCGCTTTTAACACAATCCTCGGAAACCGAGCTGTCAAAGATCTGATACTCGGCACGTTCATTGGCAAACAAGGTCAATGGACGGACATAAACATTCTGGAATACACGATCAATTTCCACTTCCTGGAAATCCTGCTCATCCGGAAGTATACGCATATAGAGCGACGGGCGGGTATCCTTTGTCCCGTGATACTCAATATAATACTTATCGGTGATCAGTTCCGGAAGGCTGACAAAGGACTTCAGCTTTCTCGTATAGGCAAAGATCATACGATGGCTGATCAGAATATCACAGACATCCTGAAGAATAGCCTTTTCCTCTCCGCCCATCGTGCGTCGCTCTGTCATATGTCGGCTCCAGGCCAGGAGATAAATCAGCGGAACCCGTTCACGGAAGGTCTCCTGCTTGATGATCTGATACAGATCGTCAAAAACCGTCTTATCGATCTTTTTATCGTCGATAAAATAGTCAATTGCCCGCTTCGTGATATACGCACGTACCAATGTCTTTTCCGGATCACCGGACTTCCGGTAAAGGCGGAACACTTCGTCCATACCTTCATCCGCACGCGTAAACAGCATTTGTGCCAGAAGCCGTTCTGCCATATTGCGGGCATCTGCTTTCACTTCCACACCGCGTTTCAGGATCTCTCTCATATCCCGGCTTAATCCATTGAAATGCTCCATAAGATAGCAAAGAATTTCTTTATCCTTGGTTCCCATACGGAACAGCTGAAGGCTCAGATTCATAAGCTCGCTCTGACCGTTTTCCATTGATATTCCGATAAGATTTCTCACCAGCTTTTCAAGATACGGCTTCTCAAGATCGGTACATCCTGTAGAAAGCATCACATGGAATGCTTCCTTGAACTCATTGAGCCGTATCATCGTACGAAGAAGACACTGCTGCTCTTCTACATTCAGCTTCTGCACATCCAAATCCATGAGGAAACGAATATCCATCTCGTTGATTCGTTCATCCGTATCTCTGGTATTCTCGTCATGATACTTAAGCACGGCCTCCACCAGCTTTTGGTGATACAGCTCGGAAATGTTCATCTCACGGTCGATTTCCTCTATGAGACGAAGCTGTTCTATGCCATGAATTCCTTCACGAATGATTTCTCTTCCGCGTGCGAATTTCAGCATCGGATGATCCGGAAGGACCGCAAAGCACTTTTCCAGAAGTTCCGGCTTATGCATGATCTCCTCTTTTTCATACGGAACATCCGTATAGCGGTTACCGTATACATCCTGGAACAGCAATACGCTGTTTTCAAAAAACAGCGGTACATATGCCACACCATCACGGATTGAAACTTCATCTTCCTGATTCAGTTCCTCATACCGTACGATTACCTTCTGCATCCGGCCGTCTTTGACCGATACCCGGTACGAATGAAGGATGGCAGGAAATACGGTTGCAATGTGTTCGTCAATGCAATCCTCCAGGATCATATGGTCATAAATAAAGGAAAGCTCCTCATTGATTTCCGAATCCAGAAGCTTTGCAATGGCATAATCCTGAATACGACGTTCAAAACGCTGATAAATATCCGATCCCGGGGCAAAATTCCATAAAATATTGTAGTACAGCGGAAGCTTCAATGCTTCGCGAAGGTCTTCATCATATGCGAAGTAAAGATAGACTTCCCGCGGAAGCTCCTCGTGATATCCGGCCGGCATCGCATAGATCAGATAATCATAAAGCCGTGTGATACGGGACTTCTGAAGGATCGCCTTCTGATACATCTTAAAGGCATCCTCACCCGTCGCACCGTTCCGGATATAAAGCTCCGCCGCTTTCTCAATAAGCTCCGTATCTTCCAGAGCCTCTACATACGCCGAGAAGTCATGTTCGATCGTCTGCTGGCGCAATTCCTCTGAACGAACGGTTTTTGCATAACGTACTTCAATCACCGATTGTGCATCGACAGCATGAGAATCCGCCGATACCCCCAGTGCTTTTAAAAATTCAATCAAGGCAATGCGGCGGTCGTGTCCTTTGCGAAGTCCGCGATAAATCGTCATGATCCGCGGATCCTGTACAAAATCACACTGCTCAAAATCATCATAATCGAAGACACGCAAAGAAAGCTCTTCCTCATTGCGGAAAAGCGCTGCGAAGTCTTCGCCGGAGCGGAGGCCGGTCATCAATTTGCCGGAAGCATAGGAACGCACCCGGAAGTCATACGGTAATTTCAGTTCACCGGCATTGGAAACGACACATAATTCGCCCTTAACCTCATCCTGCTCCTTTAATCCTATCGTATTGACTTCACAATTGATACGGGTACGGTTGCCGCCGAATGCTGTTTTCAGCACCGTGATCCTCGGCTGGTCTGAATAAATCAGACCTTTCAGCTGTATTCCGTTTTCTGATGTGAGAATGATATCGAATTTCGAAACCTCCCCGGCATTTACGGTTCCGGTAAAACTGGAATCCGAAAATTTAAGCTCCGGAAAGTCGAGATCGACGATTCCTCTCGCGAGTTTGTTTATACGTTCTTTCATATATTGCTTTTCTCCATGAATTTTTATTTTAGCACAGAACGGTATAGTAATAAAGTCTAGTTTCGCACTCCCCCATTCCCTATTACCAGAACATTGTCGGAATTCTTGAATTTGTCTGTGATTCTTGTTAATATAAATTGATATGATCTCTTATAGGAGCACCCGAAAATGATCACTGAACCTTTAACTTTATACAAATTAATGATCCTTTATCTTCTGAAGTCCGTCAATTATCCTTTAACGAACAATCAGCTGAGCGGATTTTTTCTGGATTACGAATATACAACCTATTTCACGTTGCAGAAAGCCATCAGTGAACTGCTGGAGGCACATTTAATCGAAGCCAACCAGACAAGAAATGCAACACGCTATGAAATCACAAAGGAAGGTTCGGATACTCTGGAATTCTTCGGCAACGACATTTCCTCCGGCGCAATCGAAGATATGGATCGCTTTTTAAGAGATAATAAGCTTCGTCTTCGCACCGAATCCTCAAATTATACCGATTACAGCCGAGATGAAAACGGAAACTACATTGTACACGCCGAAGTTCGTGAAGAAAATTCTCTGCTGTATTCTGTGGATCTGCAGGTTCCGGATCAGGATTCCGCCGAGCAGATCTGCGCACGCTGGTCCGATGCCAGTCAGAAGATCTATGCGTATCTCATGAAACAGCTTTTGGGCTGATTCTGCCTTTCTTCCGTTAAATCAAGACATTCAAAAGCCGACAGTATTTGCTGCCGGCTTTTTCTATACAGATCTTTCAATCTATACTGTATTCTGTCTTAGGCCTTGGTCTCTTCCGTCTCGCCGTCGATATTTTTAATATCTTCACCGGTCTTCTCCGAAAGAATCTTCTCAATGGATACGAGTTTTACGCAAAGTGTAAAGAGCTCTGCCGCCTTGCGAAGATCCTCGATTGGCGGATATGTCGGTGCAATACGGATATTACTGTCCTTAGGATCCCGTCCATACGGATAGGTTGCACCGGCAGCGGTAAGCTTTACACCGGCCTTCATGCATTTGTCGACAACGGCCTTTGCGCATCCAGGCAGTGTCTCAAAACTGATGAAATAGCCACCGTTTGGCTTGGTCCACTCACCGATCTGAAGTCCGGTAAGATTTTTGTCGAAAATTTCTTCTACGGTTTCAAACTTCGGGCGAATGATGTCCGCATGCTTACGCATATGCTCAATCATACCGTGAATATCCTTAAAGAAACGGACATGACGAAGCTGGTTTACCTTATCGTAACCAATGGTCTGATGCTTCATCTGATTCTTGATATCATCCAGGTTGTTGGAGCTGGTTGCCAGTGCCGCAATACCGGATCCCGGGAAAGTAACCTTTGATGTGGATGCAAATTTATAAACCATATCCGGGTTGCCGGCACGCTTACATTCTGCCAGAATCTCAATCAGGTAATCCTGGTTCTTGTCATAAAGGTGATGAATGCCGTATGCATTGTCCCAGTAGATACGGAAGTCCTTTGCCTTTGGCTCCAGACGGGCAAAACGACGTACGGTCTCGTCGCTGTAGCTGTAACCCTGCGGGTTAGAATACTTCGGTACACACCAGATACCCTTGATTGCCTCGTCCTCACGAACCAGCTTCTCGACCATATCCATATCCGGGCCGGTCGGTGTCATAGGAACATTAATCATCTCAATGCCGAAATACTCTGTGATACCAAAGTGACGGTCATAGCCCGGTACCGGACAAAGCCACTTGACTTTATCCAGCTTACACCAAGGCGTATTTCCCATAACACCATGTGTCATAGAACGGGAAATGGAATCATACATAACATTGAGACTGGAGTTGCCATAGATGATGATGTTGTCCGGGTTGTTCTCCATCATATCGGAAAGAAGAACCTTGGCCTCATCAATGCCTCCAAGCACGCCATAGTTTCGGCAATCCGTTCCGTCCTCACAGAAAAGATCGGCACCGGAGGTAAGGGAGTCCATCAGGCCCATGCTAAGATCAAGCTGTTCCTTGCAAGGCTTTCCACGGCTCATATCCAATGTCATTTCCATGGCCTGAAACCTGCTGTACTGCTTCTTGAGCTCCTGAAGCATTCCCTCAAGTTCTGCTGTTGTCATCTTTGCATACGCTTTCATCACTTTTAGACCTCCCGTATCTCATGTCTGAAATTTAACAATTGATCAAATTATAACCATTATTAAAAAGGCATGCAATGTTTAATATCTATAAAGATCCGAAGAATATACCTTTCGGAATGTTAATTTTGGTTTGCTGTTTCCGCAACAGACTCTGCTGCAGTCTGTCCTGCGCCGCTGTCTGCCGCCGGATCTGCCTGCTTCAGTGCGGTATTGTTGTTCAATTCATCAATACGCGTTTTCAGAAACTCCAACTCTCGCTTTGCTTTTTTGTCATTCGGATTCTGATCGACAAAGTTCATTGCGGCATCATATGCTTTCTGCCACTGTGCGGTACGTTCCAGATAGACGATTTCATTGAACTGAAGATCGGTATCATTGGTAAGTCCTGCCGCCTCTGCCTGATCCAGCATTTTCCGCGCTGTCTCAATGTCCCGATTGTTCAGGGCATCACGGGCTTTCGATACCAGCTTTTTCGCATCCAGCTGGCTCTGCATTTTCTGGTAGACCTTCTTTTCTCCATCCACATCTTTCAGAATATCAATGGTTTTCTGCGCTTTGTCATAGTCTCCCAGCATATATTCCGCTTCTGCCCGATACAGTAAAATATCATACTGCTCCGCAGAAACCTTTCCATTGCTCTTCTCCAGGGCTTCATCCAACTTCTGTACCGCTTCCTCGTACTTCCCTTTTTCCAAAAGATCAATCCCTTGCAGGCGAAGCTCTGCCGCTTTATTGCTGCACGCTGTAAGATTCAGCATGGAAACCAGAGTCAGCAGAACCGTCATGCATACGATCCGTTTTCTGACACTTCGCTCTTTCATGATATCCCCTTTAATTCTTTCCGGTAGAACCGAAACCACCCCGATCCTGATTTCCCAGACTCTCCACTTCTTCAAAGGTAATCGTAGGCTGGTGCTCGATAATACGGAACTGAGCGATCCGATCATTGACCTTAAGTTCGGTATCTCTGGTCGCATAAACCGGCATGCGAATGATGTCATTGTCACCGCAATAGCTTTCATCGATCACACCCAGAGAATTGGTCTGAATCAGGCCGAAGTTTTTAAAGGTAGAACTTCTCGGTGCAAGAAGCATTTCATACCCATCCGGAATCTGCATGGAAACACCCATACTGATCAGGCGGAATTCTCCTTTCTTCAGACTGACATTCTCCGCTACCCGAAGATCGATCCAGTCTGATTTTCCATCAATATAGGTCAGTTTTTCAATTTCATTGGAATGATATTTAATTCGTATCGTTTTATTCATCCTTATTCTCCTCTTCGCCGTTGTCTTCTGCACTTTCCGGTTCTTTATTTTTACCTTCTTCGTGC